>PWKX01000030.1 GCA_003559585.1 Mollicutes bacterium
CAGATGCAAGACCGGCAACCACAACCCAACCCTCACGTAATGAGAGGGGAAGGCCGGCTTACACTCCGCCCCAGCAGCAGCCCACAAGGACAACGACCACACCTTCAAGGACAACCACAACCCCGGCCAGGGCCACAACCCCTTCAAGAACCACAACAGCCCCGGCCAGGACTACTGCTCCGCCTACAAGAAGCACGCCACCGCCCTCCAGGACAACGACCACAACAAGGTCAGCTCCTCCTCCGAGCAGCTCTTCGTCCGGAACTTCTTCCAATTCAGGAAGCAGAAACACATCATCCGGTGGCAGGCAGCGGTAGGCAGCCATTGTCTACATGACATATTTCTCCATTCATAATTCCACCTCCCGGCACCAAAACCGGTTTAAGCCGGGGGGTTTTTTGTTACAGGTATTGTAAAGCAAATTATACACATATGAAACGAATCATCTTCACCTTATTCGTCATATTTTTCTCTGTTCAACTTGCTATCAGCCAGAACGAAACACATGCATTGAGGTATTCACAGCTATACCCCGGTGGCACAGCCAGATTCACATCAATGGGAGGTGCGTTCGGAGCGCTTGGCGGCGACTTTTCAACCCTTTCACTCAATCCGGCAGGCCTTGGTGTATACAGAAGCTCTGAGATTACACTTACACCTGCACTCACCTACAATCAGGTCGAAACCAGGTATTTTGGATCATGGGAAGATGACATGAAATACAACTTTAACCTAAATAATATTGGTGCTGTGTTTTCATTTTCGCTCGGCAATGAAGGCCGGGCAGGCGGATGGAGATTTTTCAATTTGGGGATAGGTGTAAACAGACATAATAACTTTAACCAGCGTTGGGCTGCTGAAGGTTTCAATACAGAAAACTCATTGATGACAAGTATGCTTGAACAAGCCAACAGAGAAGGAAGCGTTGAGAATCTTGATGACTTTTCAACGGGTCTGGCCTGGGATACTTATCTGCTGGATATGTTCGAAGGTGATTTTTTTGTAGATATGCCCGATGGCCAGGTCTTGCAAAGGCAAGAAACCAACTCTGCCGGGTCAATTCGCGAAGTAGTACTTTCTGCGGCAGCTAACTATAATGACAGGGTTTATATTGGCGCCACCATCGGATTTCCATCTCTCAGGCATGAAGAAGAATCAATTTTTCGCGAATCAGACAACCAGAATGCAAGCCAGTATTTTAATTCGCTTACATACTCCCGGTTCCAGGAAACCGGCGGCACTGGCATCAACTTCAAATTTGGTGCTATTTTCAGAATTACTGATATGATTCGAATTGGTGGGGCATTTCATTCGCCCACCTTTTACGAAAATACCATTTATTACAATGCAACCATGCGTTCTGACTTAAACCTGGATGACTACACACAAGTGGCCCAATCACCCAGAGGTCGTTTTGAATACGAAGTAACAACACCTCTCAGAGCTATGGGTAGCTTAGGGTTGGTATTCGGAACCACCGGTATATTAAGCATTGATTATGAATACGCTGACTACAGCAAGATGCGGTTTCGGTCAAATGAGTTTTATGGATTTTCAGATGAAAACCGAACCATCCGCGAGTCATTCACTGCACAACATAGCATCAGGGCTGGAGGTGAATTAAGATTGTCACCTGTTATTTTGAGAGCTGGTGTTTCCCATAGCGGAAGTCCATATATTACAGGCGTAAACGATGGAGCACAAACGGCACTTTCAGCAGGAATAGGATTTCGTGAACAGTATTACTTTGTAGATTTTGCCTACACATACGCGTTCCACTCTGAAGACTACTACTTGTACACCCTTGATAACCTCCGGCCAGTTGAAAGAGAGTTCAATGCCAGCACATTCAGGCTTACGGTAGGATGGCGTTTTTAGGCCTGTTCTTCAGCAGCCTTGATAATCTCTTCGTCGACCAGGATACGTCCGCAGTATTCGCAAACTATAATTTTCTTGTGCAGGCGAATATCCAGATGCCGCTGGGGCGGAATTTTATTGAAGCAACCTCCACATGCATCACGCTCAACCGGAACCACTGCCAAACCATTTAGGGCATTATCACGAATACGCTGATAAGCCGAAAGCAGGCGGGGCTCAATCTGGGCACGCCTCTTTTCTGACTCCTCAAGAAGGATGGCTTCATCCTTCTCTGTTTCAGCCACGATTGTGCTGAGCTCGGCCTTTTTGTCTTCCAGGTCTTTGCGGCGTTCTGCAAGTTCTTCTTCAACCTGGCCAACCATTTCGCTTTTAATCTCAACTTCAGCAGAATACTCCTTCATCTTTTTTTCGGCCAATTGAACTTCAAGGGTTTGGTATTCAATTTCCTTTGAAAGCGAATCATACTCACGGTTGTTTCGTACATTTTGCTGCTGGGCTTCATACTTTTTAATCAGCTCAAGGCTTTCCTGGGCAGCAATTTTCTTTCCGGATATCTCAGCATGCAAATTCTTGATCTCCTGATTGAATTTTTCTACCCTTGTTGCCAGGCCTTCTATTTCATCTTCCAGATCCTGCACTTCAAGCGGAAGTTCACCCCTTACGCTGCGCAGCCTGTCAACTTTAAAATCCATGGTCTGCAAAGAATACAGTGAGATGAGCTTATTTCGTACGGATTTTTCAATGCTATCTTCGGTAGCAGTTTCTGGAACAGAAACGGGAGATCCTTCAGTTCCTGTACTGGGATTGATCATCTTGGTCTCCTCTTTCTTGGTTTTGGAACTCTTGGCCATATGCGTATCTTCTCTTTTGGGTTGGATTACAATGAATTAAAAATAGCGGACAGGATTGGTTCCCGTCTCCGAAATCAGGAGTGCAAAGTTAATCATTTTTTTCTGAATGATATCATGAATCAATTCCTTTGTATGTTGCTCAGTCTCATAA
>PWKX01000162.1 GCA_003559585.1 Mollicutes bacterium
CATTAAACAATGTGCGGCACTATCAAGCACTCACAGACATCATCTACAACAAACACTTTAAAAACCAAAGCCATGACATGGTGATTGGTCATTCGATGGGTGGGTTAATCTTGTTAGATATGCTGATGAAACACTACCCACTTCAGGTTAATCAAATTATCATATGTGAATCTTTAATAAACGAACCCAATCAAGCGTTTAAAAATTTGGTGTATCAAAATGAAACTTTAGAAAATCATTTAATTAAGACCATGAAAACAGAACAACCACGGTATCACGATAAACTTTTACAATCGCTTCAAACCCTTAACATCAGAAAAGATGTTAAGGCGATCACCACCCCAATCACATGGATTTATGGCATGAGAGCCTTAAGTCAAGCAGCCTTTAAACAAGCATTATCGTTTGTTGAACATCCGAATATAACGTTATTAGGCATGCCAAAGACCGCTCATTTTTGTTTGATTGAAGATGATGCGCAGTTTAAAAGTTTACTTAAGCAACATGTAAAACAACATAGAAAGATGGTGGGAGCATGAACAATTTGCTTTAGCCCTTAAACAAACGTAGGGCAAATAGGTTTCACACTAAACACTTAAAGGAGCCCCTATGTTAACTGTAAAAAACTTAACGATTAACGATCAAAAAGACAACGTTGTCTTGATCGACAAGTTGTCGTTTAATGTCAATCCCGGCGATAAAATTGCTGTGATTGGAGAGGAAGGCACCGGCAAATCAACATTGCTTAAATACTTGGTTGACCCAACCTTATGCCCATATGCTAAAGCCACAGGCCATGTCACTGTGCGTGGCAAAATTGGTTATTTAGAACAAGACATTAAAACGAAGTGGCAAGGCGTATCGATTCATGATTTTTTTCTATTAGACCATCCTGATGACACGGTAGACATCAGTCAGTATGAATCACTGTCGCTATTAAGCAAAGTGTTAAATCAAGTTAAGCTTGATGAAAACAGTTTAGACATGCAAAAGAAAATCGGCATGTTTAGTGGTGGTGAGGTTATTAAGTTAGGCTTGGCGAAATTACTGCTACAAGAACCAGATGTGTTATTGCTCGATGAACCGACTAATGATCTAGATTTTGAGACGATTTTGTTTTTAGAATCATTCATCTTAGCACAAGAAACACCACTCTTGTTTATTTCACATGATGAACGATTATTAGAAAACACAGCCAATCAAATCATACATCTCATGCGCATTCATAAAAAACAAGCCGCCATCACCCATACAGAAGTGATGGGTTATACAGATTATAAACGTTACCGCTTAAAACAAGATCAACACCAACAAAAAGTAGTCAATCAAAAACGCCGCCAACACCAAGAAAAACTGACACGGTTTCGTCAAATTTACCAACAAGTCAAACACCAACAAGACCAAGCGGTTAGAAACCCGTCGGTGGCTCGGCTACTTGCTAAGAAAATGAAACACTTAAAATCACAAGAACACCGCTACAACCAAGAAGAAGCCAACATACAAGACTTACCAGACTTACCAGAGCCCATTGAACTGACCTTCACAAATGCGGTTAAAGTCCCCAGTAAAAAGCTGATTTTAGATTTATCATTGGATGCTTTAAGCATTGAAAATAGAATCTTATCTAAAAATATACGTTTACTATTAAAAGGCCCTGTTAAAATCGCCATCACGGGTAAAAATGGCTGTGGTAAAACCACATTACTAAAAACGATTTATCAAACCTTAAACAAAAGCAGTGACTTACGTATTGGCTACATGCCACAAGATTATGATGCCTTAGAAGAAGATCAAAGCGTCTTAGCGTTTTTAAACGCTGAAACCGATCAATCAAAACAAGCGCATGTTAGAAAAATGCTTGGGGCATTAGGGTTTGAAAGATCAGAGATGACGGTGAAAACGCATGGTTTATCGGGTGGCCAAAAAACGAAACTATATCTACTAAAGATGGTCATTGAAAACAAACAAGTATTATTACTAGACGAACCGACCAGAAACCTATCCCCCTTAAGCGCACCACATATCTATGACATGTTAAATGGCTATGGTGGTGCCCTCATTTGTATCACACACGACCGCAGTTTTATTGAAGCGGTGTTTGATGATATCTATATCTTAGATGATACAGGGTTAAACAAACATTAAAAAAGTCAGACAAGAAGGGAGTCACTTAATGAAGACCATCATTGGCTTATCAGCGCTACTCATCAGCTTATCACTAACCATGATTGCGGGAGTCTTAGGTGCTGAATATTATGATTATATTTTTGGAGAATTTATCATCAACATCTCACTGATTGCTTGGGTCATCGTAGCTTTAATCCTTGTGGCTGTTATCATCGGCAATGCTGTTGATGAGACTAAAAAAAATCAAGACTAAAAACTTAAGATAGATTATTTTATTTAATCTATCTTTTTTATTCATTATAGATATTAAAAATATTATATAATTATGTTGAGATGCCATCGCTTTTTAAGTGCTGTTATGCATCATCTAGGATTTCAATATTGGGCACATTGTCTAGCGCCTGCTGTCTAAGCGGTGCGTGATGCCGTTCATCTTTTCGGTTATATCTTATCCGTCTTACACACCTTTAATGGGTTTTGCATCACAAGTAAGCTGACTGCTGATATCATGGACATCGCCATCATTGTTTTTAAAGAAGTGTTATGACCATATTTATCTAGGGGACAAACATGATATACTTATAAGTAACGTGAATACTAGGAGGCCGAAATATGGGAAAATTAGATCATAAAGTTGCCATCATCACAGGTGCAGCTCAAGGCATTGGAGCTGCCTGTGCTGAACTGTTTATTAAAGAAGGTGCTAAGGTTGTTTTAACCGATATCAATGAAACACTAGGTAAGCAAGTTGCCGCTACATTTCATGAACAAGCCATGTTTATCACACACGATGTCTCAAAAAGAGCTGATTGGGAACATGTGTTAACAGAAACACGAAAGAGATTCGGTGAGGTTGATGTGTTGGTTAACAATGCCGGTATCGTCATTCAAAAACCGTTTGAAGAAGCGACGGATGAAGATTTTCATCTAACCTACAATATCAACCAATTTGGTGTTTATTTAGGCATGCATGTGTGTTATCCTTCACTAAAAACATCAAAAGAAGGCTCGATTATCAACGTTTCATCGACTTCAGGTTTTGTTGGTAAAGCTGGTCTGATGGCTTATAACGGTTCAAAGTTTGCCGTTAGAGGCATGACGAAAAGTGCCGCTTTAGAGTTTGCCAAAGATAATATCCGGGTGAACTCAGTCCATCCTGGTTTTATTAAAACTCCGATGACTGAAGAACATATCAGTGAGGCATACAAACAAAAAGCGATTCAAGACACACCCTTAAAACGTGCTGGTGAGGCATGTGAAGTTGCTAAGATGATTCTTTTTCTAGCGTGTGATGATTCAAGCTTTTCAACCGGCAGTGAATTTATCATTGATGGTGGTAGACTGGCTTAAATCTACACGGCATGTTTTATATCATACAAAATGACATGGTCCTAAAAATTAGGACCTTTTTTGTTTTAAGGCTTGTTGTTTTTCAAGAGGTACAAAAAAATGGACACTGTTATTAAAACTTTAAATGATCACTAGCCTTTTAAAATAAAAGCACAAATTAGCACGATGAAGCGTGATTAATGGCTAAAACAATCATAATACCCACCCTATAAAGCGTTAAATCACTTGATTTATCCTTTTAAACCCATTAAAATGTAAAAACAACATCACAACAAAAAGTCACATATGTTTGACTTGTGTTATAAACACACATAGCATTTATCAGCGTATTCATGAAACACACAGCTTTGAATCACGCGAAAGGACACGGTGAATAACATGAAACTTGATAAAATGATTGTCGCACTTACGATCAGTATCTTTCTCATCGCAGGGATCTTTAGTTTTGCCTATGAATATTATGCGGGGTTAAATGTAGATTTTAACTTAGTCGGTCTTGTTCCAGCGGCCTTTTTAGGTTGGGCAACGTATGACGCTTTAGGCGGTGGTTCTAAGGGGGTCATCGAAGGCATACTTTCTAACATGAGCGGTGTAGCTTGGTCGGTTGTGATTATATTAATATGGGATTATGGGTTTGATTATAGTTTAATAGGGGCCTTTGTGTCGGTGGCATTTGGTGCGGGCGCCATGGTGTTTCAAGCGCATCTTAAACGATTAAGATTTGTACCAGGCACGTTCATTGGCGCCTCAGCCTTTTTTGCCTTAGGCGCCAACATCAATGGCACAACCTTATGGCCCACTGTTTTAGGGTTATTACTGGGTGTCTTTTTAGGGTTAATCTCAGATGTTTTTGCAAACTATTTAAACGCCAAATCAACCGCTAAGAAAACATCATAAACACTGGAATGATTGTGTGGGTCAAGTTAATCAATCAAGTCGTAGGGCGGCTTGATTTTTTTATTGGATCAAAAAGGAGGATGATTAAAAAACCATCAGACCCCCTTTTTTTCGTTCATCCGACATGCTATAATAAATCGAAAACGTTTTAGTAAATATTGGAGGCATCATCATGAATAACATTCCATTAAAAGATAAGATTAAGTTAACCAGTGGCCAAGGCAATTGGCATTTATTTGAAAGTCAGCACATCGAGGGTAGACGCATCAATGTGGCCGATGGGCCACATGGTGTTAGGGTTTATGGTAAAAAGGTCACAGACGGTGATTTTTTAAGTAAAACCTACTTACAACCGACGACGTTATTTCCAAGCGCATCGGCGATGGCCTCAACATGGAACAAAGCGTTAATTGAAAGCGTCGGTCAAACGATCGGCAAAGAGTGCGCGTATCACGAGGTCGATGTGTTGCTTGGACCAGGCATCAACTTAAAGCGTAGTCCGCTTGGGGGCCGTAACTTTGAGTATTACAGTGAAGACCCATATTTAACCAGTGAAATGGCGCAAGGGTTTGTGCGTGGTGTGCAAAGTCAAAACGTTGGCGCTTGTATCAAACACTTTGGTTTAAATGAACAAGAAACCATGCGCCGTTTTGTTGATGTGAGTATTGATGCGCGCACCTTGCATGAGATGTACTTATATCCGTTTTATAAGATCATCCAAAAAGAAAACCCATGGATGATCATGAGCAGTTACAACAAACTCAATGGTGCATACGCTTCAGAATCATCTGAGCTTTTACAAGATATCTTGCGAAAACAATGGGGTTATGATGGGGTGGTTGTCTCTGATTGGGGCGCGGTGCAAGATAAAGTTAAATCACTTAAAAATGGCATGAACGTTGAGATGCCTGGGCCTTCTTCGTTTGAAAAAGATGTAGAAACCGCTTTAAAAAACAACACGCTTAGTGAAGCTGAATTAGACGACAGTTTAAACCCTGTTTTTGCCTTACATGAGAAGCTAAAAGACACTAAAAAACCATCGTCCATTGATTTAGACAAGCACCATCAAGTCGCCCAAGCGGTCGCAAGAGAAGCGTTGGTGTTGCTAGAAAATGATGGCATCTTACCGGTTAAAAACACAGAACAAGCCATCGGCATCATTGGTCAATTTGCCAAAGAACCAAGAACCAACGGTGGGGGCAGCGCCACGGTAAAACCTTACCGTCAAGAAATTCCGTATGACGCATTTTCAAACGTCTTTTCAAACCTAAGTTATGCACAAGGGTATGAAGAAAACGACACATCAGAAGCTCAGTTAGAAGCTGCGAGGCAAGTGGCTAAAGACAGTGACATTGTCTTTTTCTTCACCGGCACCACCGAATCGATTGAAACCGAAGGGAAAGACCGTGAACATATGGCCTTACCCGCAGGCCACTTGCGTGTGTTTGATGCCATCCGTAAAGTGAACGATAACATTGTGGTGCTTTTATCTAACGGCAGTGCCTTAGATTTAAGGGCCATTCAAGCTGGGTCCCGTGCCATCTTGGAAACGTGGTTTTTAGGTGGTGCGGCCGCACAAGCGGTGGTTGATGTGATCACTGGTCATGTTAGCCCCAGTGGACGCCTACAAGAAACCTTCCCCTTAACATTAAAGCACACACCACATTACGGCACGTTCCCACCATTAAAAACCGCCAATTATCACCATGACTTAATCATGAACGGTTACCGTTATTATGACACCCATGACTATGCGGTGTTATACCCATTTGGTTATGGGTTAAGTTATGCTGATATTGAATACACCGCCATTAAATGGCATGAAGATAAACGACAAGTTGCGGTGACTTTGCACAACCACAGCGACATCAGCGCTTATGAAACGGTGCAAGTCTACCTTAGCGCCCAACTTAAACATATTGTTAAACCGCATCATGAATTAAAAGCGTTTAAAAAAGCATGGGTGCCTGCGCATGAAACCATCACACTTACCATCGATTTACCCTTAGAAACGTTTGAAACGTATGATGAAAAGCTGCATAAGTTTGTGGTTTATAATGGGACCTATCACGCGGGGGTGGGCCGTCATAGCCGTGATATCTATGATATAAAAACCTTTACCATCACCGGTGAAACCGATTATGTGCCACCAATCACCTTTGACTACCCAGTTAAATACCTAGAACTCTTTTTCCCATCCTGGTTTGCTTTCATCGAAAACGAGTTTAGAAGCTTGTGGTGGCACGAAAAAGAAGAACCCATTTGGCGCATCTTAGACCGTTACCAACGCCATGAAGACGTACCACAAGTCGTCATGGATGTCATCACCGCTAAGCTTAAAGAAGACTTGAAAAACTAGCTTCTCATCATCAATGACTTGTGTTTTTGGGGCCGTCGTTGAAAAAAGGTTTCACCCACAACGCTGCCAAAAGATACATGGCATGAACGATTGATAAATAAGACCACGAATACTGAAAATCCAGTCTGAGATTTTCAGTTTTCTATGGTATAATATACGGTGAAATGGGGGTTTCACACATGAGAAAAACCATATATGATATCGCCAAAGAATTAAACGTGGCACCATCCACCGTTTCTAAGGCATTAAACAATAAAAGTGGCATTAGTGAAAAGATGCGTCAAAAAATCCAACAATACGCCAAAGATGTGCGTTATTACGCCGATTGGAACGCATCAAAACTAAAAACAAAACGTAGTTTTTCGATTGGTGTTGTCTATTCTGAAGATTTAGACATTGGGTTAGAACACACCTTTTTTTCCAGCATTCTTCAAAGCTTTAAATCGTATGTTGAAGCCCATGGGTATGAGATTACTTTTGTGATCAGTAATCTGGGGAACCGGGAGATCAGTTACTTAGATTTTTGTTTACATAAAAACATTGATGGCGTCTTCATTGTGACCAGTTTACCTGGGGACCCATATTTAAAAGAACTGGTTAACTCTGATATCTCTTGTGTCACCACCGATATTTATCACGAAAACCTATTCACCGTCATCAGCGATAACGTCGATGGGGCCAAGCAAGCTGTGAGGTATTTACACCAAATGGGACACACAAAGATTGCGCATGTGTCTGAGCGGCATTTTTTCCCAGCCGCACGTGAAAGACTAGAAGGGTTTTATGAGGCCATGCGTGAATTAAACTTGCCCGTGCAAGATGAACACATCATCATGTGTGAGTATTATGCCTTTGAGTATGGATATGAAGCCGGTCAGCGTTTTTTGGCTTTAGACGACCGTCCAACGGCGGTGTTTGTGGTTGCTGATATCATTGCCATGGGATTCATAAGCGCGTTAAAAGAAGCTGGTTTAAACGTGCCAGATGATGTCTCTGTGATTGGGTTTGATGACATCCCCTTCGCCAAACACTATGAACCGAAATTAACAACGATTTCACAAAACACGACCAAACTCGGTGAAAAAGCGGCCGATCATTTACTGAAACAAATGAATGAAAAAACCGGTGTGCGCAGTGGAACTGAGAAGGTTCCTGTTGAATTAATTGTCCGCGATTCTGTGAAAAAGTGCTAAACAGTAGCCTCGAGCTACTGTTTTTTTTATGGTGTTTTCGCCATGAAAAAAAAGCTTTACGGAAACCGGTTTTTATATTATAATACCTATATGTTAAGGTTTGCATAAAAAGATAAAAACCAGCCTTAAAGACGCAGTAATAGAATGGAGTTAGCTTTATGAAAAGTCAATTGACACTGAATGGTAATGGGTCTTTTCACATTACCAATGTCACCAGTTTAAGTTATACCTACTTTCCGCTTTGCAACACCAAAGCGATGAAAAGTTCCATAGGTCCAACGCTGAGTGGCGATGCTAAAAAAGATCAACATAGTTTTTTATTATTGCCGGTCACGATTGAAGATTTAGACCAATCACCCATGAAACGCAATATGTATTTTCGTGTGAATGATTCGTTTACTTGGAGTGTGACGGGTCAAACACCAACACAGATTTTAACACCCGATAAAGTTGATCTTTACGGGGATTTTTTAGTGCATAAAATTGTCCGCAAGCATGCGTTATTCACATGCGTGATAGAAAGTTTTGTGCCTGCGAATGATGCGTATCAAGAACTACATAAAATCACCATGACGAATACAAAAGACAAGCCTTTAAAGATAAAAGGTGTCGTGGGGGTGCCGATTTTTGGCCGCAGTGCGGCAAACATCCGTGACCACCGTCATGTCACCTCACTGTTAAACCGTGTCAAAATCACCGAACAAGGGGTGATTAATCATCCCACCTTTTCTTTTGATGAACGTGGTCATACATTAAATGATGTTCAGTATGCTGTGTTTGCTAAAAGCACCCACCATGAAAATGTGCATCGTTTCCACCCCACCTTAGAGACCTTTAAAGGGGAAGGTCAAACGCTATTAGACCCACAGGTCGTCAAAGAAGATGTTGAAAATACCTATCAACCCGACGATGTGGTTGAAGGCTATGAGGCCATGGCTGGGATGGCCTATGAGCCGGTTAGTTTAAAACCAGGCGATTCGATGTCGTTTGTGTTATCACTTGGCATCGCAACGGATGAAGCTGAACTCTTGAAGATGAGTCAAGCTTTAAGCGTTGAAACGTTTGAGGCCTTAAAAGATGATACAAAGCAAGCTTGGAAGCGGCAATTAGCACCCTTATCATTTCAATTCACAGACACAACATTAAATGGATGGTTGAAGTGGGTGACCTTACAACCGATATTGCGCCGTATTTATGGCAATTCCTTTATGCCACACCATGATTATGGGCTTGGTGGTAAAGGCTGGCGTGATTTATGGCAAGATTTGTTGGCGCTGATTTTGATGGATCCATCAAATGTTAAAGACATGTTGGTGAACAACTTTAAAGGCGTTCGCATCGATGGGTCAAATGCGACCATCATTGGGGATGAACCAGGTGTGTTTTTAGCAGACCGTAACAATATTGCCCGCACATGGATGGATCACGGCAGTTGGCCGCTTTTGACGACGAAGTTATACCTAGATCACAGCGGTGATTTGGCTCTCTTGTTTGAACAGGTGCCTTACTTCCAAGATCAGTTTACCCATTACACCAAAAAAGTCATCAAAGACTTTGAACCAGGTGAAAACAGTTTAAAAACAACCAACCATGAGGTCTATCAAGGATCGGTGTTTGAACACTTACTTCTACAAAACATAGTCCCTTATTACAACGTCGGCAAACACAATAACATCCGTTTAGAAGATGCCGATTGGAATGACGGGTTAGACATGGCCAGCCAACAAGGTGAGTCGGTGGCTTTTACCGCGTTTTATGGTCAAAACTTAAAGTCCTTAGCCGATATGTTAACCACCTTAGCCGCGCAAGGGGTTGAAACAATAACCTTGCTTAAAGAACTTGATTTATTGTTAGAACCTGTGGCACAAGACGCGGTGCAAGCCAAACAAGCGCGTCTTAAAAGATATTTTGATATTGTCGCCAGTGGCATCACGGGTAAAAAGACCACACATAAAACAAAAGTGTTAGCTGAGCGCTTAGGTAAAAAAGGCGAAGCACTCTTAAATCAAGTGCAAACCAATGAATGGTTAGAAGACGGTGATGAGGGTTGGTTTAATGGTTATTATGATAACGATGCCTTACCCCTAGATGATGTTAAAAACAAAGACATGACCTTAACTGGGCAAGTGTTTGCCATCATGAGTGGTGCCGCAACGGATTCGCAAATTAAAACAATCATCAACAGTGCCGATCAACACCTTTATGATCAAACGGTTGGTGGCTACAAGTTAAATACCAATTTTAATGAGGTCAAAACCAACATGGGCCGATTATTTGGGTTTGCCTATGGCCATAAAGAAAATGGTGCGATGTTTTCTCATATGGCAGTGATGTATGCCAATGCGCTTTATAAACGCGGGTTTGTTGAGGCAGGTTATAAAGTGATTGATGCCATCTATCGCCAAAGCATGAACTTAGAAAAGGCAAAGATGTACCCAGGCATCCCTGAATATTTTGACCCGAAAGGCAGAGGCATGTATTCGTATTTAACGGGCTCAGCCAGTTGGATGATCTTAACGATGATTACCGAAGTCTTTGGGGTGAAAGGTGATGTAGGCCTGCCAGTCTTTGAACCAAAATTATTAAAAACTCAGTTTAACGATCAAACCGAATTAACGATCAATACGATCTTACATGAACAACCGATTAAGGTAACCTATCAAAACCCCTTAGGTTTGAGTTTTGGTGCCTATGAGATTGAAACAATCACCGTTGATCAAAAGCATGTGGCCTTCACGAGAACCACATTTGGTGTTAAACTAAACCACACCTTACACGGTGAACATGTCATCATCAAATTAAACCATAAAAAAGAAAGTGGGAAAAAGACATGAAAAAAAAGGTCTCGATTGAAAAGAAGCGTGCCAAATATGGGTACTTATTTATCGCACCGATGCTGATTGTGTTTTTAACCTTCAGCATTTACCCGATTTTATACACGTTATATTTAAGCTTCACCAATTATAGAGGCACCGTTGACCCGCAGTGGGTTGGCATTGAAAACTATGTGCGTGTGTTCAACGACATGCGGTTTAGAGAGTCGTTGATGAACACCGTTAGAATTTGGAGCATTAACATTGTGTTGCAAGTGGGTCTAGCGTTCTTGTTGATCATGGTGTTCTCAGATCTAAAATATAAGTTTAAAGGCTTGAAAATCTTCCGTTTGGTGTTTTACTTGCCGAACTTAATCGCCGCGGCTTCTGTGGCACTGATTTTTAGGATGATGTTAAACACCGATTACGGCATTATCAATGAAATGTTGTTCAGATTAAACTTAATTTCAACCGCGATTCCATGGTTAGAAGATACGATGTTGGCGCAGCTGTCTGTGGCTAACATCCAAACGTGGATGTGGTTTGGTAATTCATTCATTTTATTTATGGCCGCGGTCCAAGCGGTCAACAAAGAAGGG
>PWKX01000024.1 GCA_003559585.1 Mollicutes bacterium
GAATGGGATAAGCCTCAACATTGAGGCCGTGAAAGTTTATAGCATTAGATGCTTTCAACGCTTCTTGATTGAACATAACCTCAGCCCCATCAAGCGTTTCGATTAGAAGCTTCATCTCTTGTTTAACCGTTGATAAAAAGCGGTAGGTTAAGCTGAATGTGAAACCCTCAGAAACAGACTGTGCTTTTGACTTAAGCACCGCTTTCACTGTTGCTGTTGGGACGTGTTCTAATGACTCTGTATCCGTGGATAAATCAACGTTATCAATCACAAGCACATTATCATCAAGGCGTTTGATGGTTGTGGGTGTCAAGTTATATGATGTCGATTCATGCGTGAATGATTGATTTAGTTGTGGTGATGTTAATGATTTAGCATACAGGATAACCGTCTCATGTGGTTTTACATTTAACTTTAAATGGGTTGCTTCCAGGTTGTGCCACGAATCACACTCAGTAAATGAATCTTGTGTGATGTTATAACGTCTTAAGGCCATCACATCATGAACGGTTAGAACTAGGTTTCTGGTATGATGTGATTTGTTAAACAAGTGAATGATGGTGTCATCTTTTAAATATCTTGTTTGTAAGTAGATGTCTTTAGAGCCCTTCTCATCATCAACATCATGTGTTGTGATGTAAGGTTTAATGCCTTGTAAGTAGAGTTGTTCAACAAGGTGTTGTGGTCGTGACATAACCACGTTATCTTGAGGCCATGCTATCTTTTTGATGTGTTTATCACTCATGAGATGATTTGGCACTTCATTGACGGTTATAACCTTAATGTTTGATTGTTTGGCGATTTGATGCACGTGGCTGGGAACCACTGGCACCGGTGGAATGATTAAGGTCTGATACTTAGCTTTGCCAACTTTAAGTTCGTTGCTTTTTATAACTAAGTCATCAGCTTCGACAATATCATAATCCAGTTGGTTGTCGAGTAAGTTTTCACAAAGCTGTCTAAACTGATTTGAGATCAGGCGCTGTTTAGCGCTTAATGGTGGAAGGCTCATGATGGCATCCAATGGTGATAATAAGGCGATACTTGGCTTCCTTTTTGAGTTGATTATCATACCATTTAAATGATTCATCCAAGTGATGCCTTCTTTTAACATCGACCACTGTGGGGTGTTGGGTGAAAATGAGGGTGGGTAATCCCGTTTTCTAAACCCTTTTAATGAATAGGCACTTAAGTGAAAGCAGGGTTTATTGATGCCAAAGAAAGCTTGATGACCCCAAATTGATTGGAAATCATGGTAGGTAAAATCAAAACCACTGGCACCAAATGTTTCAGATAACAACATCGTTTTACCACGTTGTGTTTGCATGGCACTTAACTGTTTGAAAAGTGGGACAGGCGCAAAACGTTTACCTAAATGATCAATTCCTGGCACACTCATATGGTGATAATGTTTCATCACACCACCTGTGGGACCATATTGTTCAATCAAACCATCTTCTGCAGGAAAATGCCCGGTTAGCTTTAAATCATGGTTTTGACACCATGATAATAATTGTTTGGTGTAATGGTTTTGAAACAAATAAGCCACAACTTTGAAATACCGGTATCTATAAAGACTTGGCTTATCTTCTTCATTAAATAAATCAGGTAAACACATTTCAAAAGGTTCTTGATACCATGTTTCATAAGTATTTTTTACGGTATCACTATAGGGAAAAGGACGCCATAATTGTGGTTCATCTGTGAAGAAACCTGTCACATGATGAAATAAATCACCGAGTTCTGCTTGATAGGTTTCATGTGTGATGTTGATAAAGGCTTTGGTCGTTTTTGGATTCAGTAAATCGACATAATCTTTTTCAGTTTCAACACATATATGATAAGAAGCCTTTGATTTTTCAACTAATTGATGATGTTTGTTAAAGCTGGCGATGATGTTTTTAGATGGTTTCGTGGTTTTGATTAGCCGTTTTTGTTGGTAGTCTTCACCTAAAGCATTAACCAAGCCACCTGCTTTACCACTGGGCCAACCATTTTCATCATAGAGCCACACTTCCATTTCATAATCTAAAGCCTTTTTGATGATGCTGCGGATGATATTAAACCACGACTTTCCTAGATAAGGTGTGGTTAACCCGCCGCGTGCATGAAGGACGACACCCCCAAAGCCAACAGCATGAAAAGCTTCTAATTGCGTTAAGATGTCCGCTTCATTCAATGCATCATTTAACGACCAAAAGGTGATGGGTTTTCCGTTATCACATTTTAAAGGCACCACTAGTCAACCCCTTAATAAACTGTTTAGATGCGACGGCAAAGACTAAAATAAGTGGAATTGAAGATAATACATAGGAGGCAAACGGCGCCCCATAGCCACCCGTCATGTTGTAATAACTGCTGGTAAATCTAACAAGCCCAACGGGTATCGTTTGTGAGCCTTGATCGAGTAAAACAAGTGAAGGCCATAAATAATCATTCCAGGTGTTGATAAACTGGATGATCACTAACGCTGCGATGATTGGTTTTGATAAGGGCAACATAATTTTAAAGAAAATGGTAAGGTTGGATGCCCCATCCATTTCAGCCGCTTCAAACATCTCTTTAGAAACACCTGAGAAAAAGGTTCTGAGTAAGAATATCGCCACCGGCAACCCGCCGGCAATGGTTGGAAGAATCACACCCCACGGAGAATTAATCAAATTAAAGAACTCAATCAGTTCATAACGACTAATTAAAGTTAGAATCCATGGAATCATTAACAACGCGATAATGGCCATAAAGATGGTGTTTTTAAAAGGGAAATGAAACCGGACAAACGCAAAAGCTGCCATGGCCGCGATGAATACTGTAGACACTG
>PWKX01000066.1 GCA_003559585.1 Mollicutes bacterium
AAAAGAGGTATTGGCGCTAAAACGATTGAACGTTTGCATCGCTTTGCACAAGATAACATGATGAGTTATTTTGAAGCGATTGATGAAGACGGATTTGATTTAACTGGCGCAGCACGCAAAAAGCTCAAAAGCTTTAAGACAATGATTCAAGGGTTTAAAGACCGGTTAGAAAAAACAGACTTTAACACGTTAATTGATGATTTGTTAAACGAAAGCGGCTATAAAGACATGCTTGAAAAAGATGATATGGGTGATGTGCGGTTTGAAAACATTTTAGAACTTAAAACGATGTTTAAAGAAAACGAAGCCTTGATGGCCGCAGAAGATCAAAAAACGTTGTTGATGGTGATTTTAGAAGATATTGCACTTAAGTCACAAGAAGACGACAACGAAGATTTAAACAGTGTGACACTGATGACCTTGCATTCAGCTAAAGGACTTGAGTTTAAAATCGTCTTTCTTGTCGGCGTTGAACAAGGCATCTTTCCAATGTACAAAAGCATGGAAAGTCCAAAAGAATTAGCTGAGGAGCGGCGGTTAATGTATGTTGGCATCACCAGAGCTATGGACAAGCTCTATATGACCAACGCTAAGGAAAGACAGTGGTATGGTGATTTTGTTCATAATCCCGACAGCATGTTTATCAAAGCCATCGATGATGAGTTGTTTAATTTTGAAGGCTTGGCTTTAACCGTCCGTAAACAAGAAGCGGTATATAAACAAGACCGTCTACGCAAACAAACTGTGAAAAACCGCTTAATGAAAAAACCGAGTGATGACACCGCTAATGATTTAGATAAAGGTGATAAAGTAACACATAAAGTCTTTGGTGAAGGGGTCGTGGTTAGTGTGGTCAAAGACCAATGCATGATCGCTTTCAGTAAGGAACACGGCATTAAAACATTAATGAAAGACCATCCTGCCATACAAAAGGTTAAGAGGTGATGTTTATGGGTGTTAAACAAGACATTGAACATTTAAGAAAAATAATCGAGCAACATAACCACGCCTATTATGTAGAAGATAATCCAACGATTTCTGATGTTGAGTATGATCAATTATTAAAACGTTTGATAGAGTTGGAAGAGGCGCATCCTGAATATAAAAGTGCGTCATCCCCAACGATGCGTATTGGTGGGGAGGTTTTAGATCAGTTTGAAAAAGTCGCCCATGATATGCCCATGTTGTCGCTTGCCAATGCGTTTAACGCTGATGATTTAAGTGCGTTTGATAAACGTGTTAAACAGGTGGTTTCAAATGTGAGTTATGTGGTGGAGGAGAAAATCGATGGTTTAGCAGCGTCTTTAAAGTATGAAGACGGTAAGTTAGTACGTGCTGCTACGCGCGGAAACGGCACCACAGGCGAAGATATCACGCATAATGTCAAGACGATTAAAAGTGTGCCTTTAACATTGAATGAAAATGAAACCCTTGAAGTCCGTGGTGAAATTTTCATGCCAAAAGCCGCCTTTTTGAAACTCAATGAAACCAGAGAAAAGCAAGATGAATCATTGTTTAAAAATCCGCGTAATGCCGCAGCAGGAACCATCAGACAACTCAATAGTAAAATCGCTGCCGAACGCGATTTAGATATGTTTGTTTACGCATTAGCCGAACAGGATCACGATCAAGCGGCCTCACATGAGATGGTGTTAAAACAGTTAAAAAAACTTGGCTTTAAAGTCAACCCATCGGCTCAGCGTTATGATGACATTACAGATGTGATTAAAGCGGTTGAAACAATTGAAGCTGAACGTGGCGATCAAGCATACGAGATTGATGGCGTGGTTGTTAAGGTCAATGAACGTCATCATTATAATGCGATTGGATATACCGCTAAAAGCCCTAAATGGGCGATTGCCTATAAATTTAAAGCTGAAGAAGTCATGACGCAAATTGACACGATTACCTTTCAAGTTGGTCGTACAGGTCAAATCACACCCGTGGCGCATTTAAAACCAGTTGATGTTCAAGGTTCTACCGTCTCAAGAGCGACGCTACATAACGAAGATTACATTAAAGAAAAAGACATTCGTGTCCACGACTTTGTCAGTATTAAAAAAGCAGGCGATATCATTCCCGAGGTTGTCGGTGTGATTCGTGAGAAACGCGCACAGGATGCACCTGTTTTTAAGATGATCGAAGCGTGTCCTAAGTGTCACACAACCCTAGAAAGATTTGGTAGTGAAAAAGATTACTACTGCCCCAATGATGATTGTCCAGCTAAACGGGTTGAAACCATCATCCATTTTGCCTCTAGAGCGGCGATGAACATTGAAGGGTTAGGTACCCGCATCATTGAACATTTTTATAACGAAGGATTTTTGATGAACATTGCAGATATTTATCGTTTACATGAACACCGTGATATACTAATAAAGCGTGCTGGTTTTGGTGTGAAAAGCATCGATAAATTACTTAAAAACATCGAAACATCAAAAGACAACTCTTTAGAACACCTATTGTTTGGATTAGGCATTCGTTTTGTTGGTCAAAAAGTGGCTAAAATATTAGCCGCAAACTTTAAAACCATGAGTGCTTTAAAAAAAGCCAATGAATCTGAGTTAACCGCGATTGAAGAAATCGGACCTAAGATTGCAAGCAGTGTCATCGCATATTTTAAACAAGACAAAAACCAAACATTAATCGATGATTTAACCAACTTAGGATTAAATACCAATTATACTGGGAAAACGCTAAATAAAGGTGTTTTATCTGGTAAAACATTCGTTTTAACAGGCACGCTTACCACGATGACCCGTCGTGAAGCTAAGGCTAAATTAGAAGCACAAGGTGCAACCGTTACTGGGTCGGTTTCTAAACAGACTGATTATGTTTGTGCGGGCCAGCAGGCCGGGTCTAAATTAGAAAAAGCGACATCATTGGGTGTTAAAGTAATCAGCGAAAGCGAATTAAATGACTTACTGAATGCGTAAAAAGGACGTGAATGCATGAGAGATATTGTGATTAAAGGCGCTAAAGAAAATAACCTTAAAAACTTAAATATCACATTACCTAAAAATAAATTTATCGTGATGACAGGCTTAAGTGGTTCAGGGAAAACCTCACTGGCGTTTGATACAATCTATAAAGAAGGTCAACGCCGTTATGTCGAAAGTTTAAGTGCCTATGCACGTCAGTTTTTAGGGAACTTAGAAAAACCAGATGTCGAAAGCATTGAAGGCTTGTCTCCAGCCATATCCATTGATCAAAAAACGACGAGTAAAAACCCGAGAAGTACCGTTGGGACTGTGACTGAAATTTATGATTACTTTCGGTTGTTATATGCACGCATTGGGACACCTTATTGTCCAAACCATGGTGTGGCCATCACCTCACAAACAATTGAACAGATGCGTGATAAGCTGTTTGAGCATGAAGAAGGGACCCGCTTAGAAGTGCTTGCACCTGTTGTGCAAGGTAAAAAAGGAACCCACAAACAAACCATCGATCAACTAAAAAAAGATGGTTATGTTCGTTTAAGAGTCAATGAAACCATGATGGATATTGATGATGGCATTGAACTCAATAAAAATAAAAAACATCATATTGAAGTCGTCATCGACCGTTTAAAACTTCGCAGCAACATCCAATCAAGGTTATATGATTCCTTAGAAGTGGCCTCTAAGTTAGGTGATGGCAAAGTGATCGTTTTGATTAACCGTAAACCGGTTGTTTTTAGTGAGCACTTTGCTTGTCCGCACTGTGATTTTTCAATCGGCAAACTAGAACCGCGTTTATTTTCATTTAACGCACCTTTTGGGGCTTGTGATCAATGTTCTGGACTTGGTTATACCAATAAAATTGATCCTAAACTACTGGTACCAAACGAAGATTTAACAGTGTATGAAGGGGCCATAAAAGGGTGGCAAAACGTTGATACTTACCATTTTAAGCAATTAGAAGTGTTGGCCGATGCTTATCATATTGATTTAAGAAAACCGTTTAAAACCTACGATGATAAAACTAAAGATTTATTGTTTTATGGATCTGATAAACCACTCAATTTTAGATTCAAAGGTAAAACCAGCAAAATACAACACGATAAAACCGATTATTATGAAGGCATCATCAACAATTTAGAACGCCGTTATATAGAAACCACCTCTCGGTTTATGCGTGAATGGATTGAATCTTTAATGGCTGAAAAGACATGTCCTAAATGTGGTGGGAAAAAGCTAAATGAAGCCGCTTTAAGTGTCAAAATTGGTGGAAAAGACATCATTGAAATGACAGAGTTAAGTGTTGGAAAACTGCTTGATTTTATTCAAGGATTATCGTTAAATCCATCACAAAAACAAATTTCAAAGATGATTGTTCAAGAAATCACAGAAAGAGTTTCCTTTTTAAAAAATGTAGGCTTAGATTATTTAACATTATCAAGGCGCGCAGCCACTTTATCGGGCGGAGAATCACAACGCATTCGTTTGGCTACGCAAATTGGGTCGCGACTTACCGGGGTGCTATATGTGTTAGATGAACCTTCTATTGGTCTTCATCAACGTGATAACCGGCGTTTAATCAATACCTTGCATGATATGCGTGATTTGGGCAATACACTGGTCGTGGTTGAACACGATGAAGAAACGATGCAGCTGGCAGATCAAATTGTTGATATTGGGCCTGGTGCTGGTGAGCATGGTGGTGAACTTGTCTTTCAAGGGACGTATGATGAGATCTTGAAAGCCGATCATTCAATCACAGGACAGTATTTATCAGGAAAAAAACGAATAAAAGTACCTGAATCTCGCCGTAAAGCAACCAAAGAGATGGTCTCGGTACTTGGGGCAAAAGAAAACAACTTAAAAAACATTAGAGTTGATTTTCCAAAAGGGTTATTCACGGTGGTCACAGGTGTCAGTGGTAGTGGTAAAAGCTCGCTTGTGAATGAGTGTTTGTTTAAAGGATTACACAATCAGTTGTATCAAAAACAGTTATCTGAAGGTGTGTTTGACCGCATTGAAGGGGGTCAGCACATTCAAAAACTAATCAACATCGATCAATCACCGATAGGCCGCACACCACGTTCGAACCCTGCAACGTATACCGGTGTCTTTGATGATATCCGCGATATTTTTGCAATGACAAACGAAGCGAAATTACGCGGGTATAAAAAAGGGCGGTTTAGCTTTAATGTGAAAGGCGGCCGTTGTGAAACGTGTCATGGCGATGGTGTTTTAAAAATAGAAATGCATTTCTTACCCGATGTCTATGTGCCATGTGAAGCGTGTGGGGGCGAACGGTATAATAAAGAGACACTACAAGTCACCTATAAAGGTAAAAATATTGCGGATGTATTAAAAATGACCATTGAAGAAGCCGCTGATTTTTTCAAAAATATTCCCAAAGCCAAAAACAAACTAGATACGTTGTTATCGGTGGGGCTAGGCTATCTAAAAATTGGCCAACCTGCCCCAACGTTATCAGGTGGTGAGGCACAACGTGTGAAACTTGCCAAAGAGTTACATAAACGCATCACCTCAGATACCTTTTATATTTTAGATGAACCGACCACAGGCTTACACGCCGATGATGTGAACCGTTTGCTCAGTGTGTTGCAAAACATTGTTTCCTACGGTGCAACTGTGATTGTGATAGAACATAACCTTGATGTGATCAAGGTTGCCGATCATGTTATCGATTTAGGCCCTGAGGGTGGTGATGGTGGCGGTGAATTGTTAGTCAGTGGCCCACCTGAGTTGGTGGCTAACCATGAAAAATCACATACAGGCCGTTATTTAAAAACAGTGTTAAAGGGGTGAAGACATGGCCGATCATGATAAAAAACAAGACGATAAGCAGGACAAGCAAGATGAAAAAAAATCTGATGACCAACAACAAAACGACCAATCAAATAAAGATAAAGAAAAAGAGTTAGAATCGCTTTTAAAACAATTAAAAGACTTACAAAAAGAACGTGAAAAACTAGGGCAAAAACAAACCCCAAGGCAACGCATGATTATGATTGAGTTTGGGGCGATTTTCCATCCAAATGGGATTGTCAATTACTTGATGTATTTCATGATGAACTTAGTGGTGATTTATGCGCTGAGTGAACTGATTGCTTTGGTTGATTTTCATGGCCGTTTGATTGATTTAATTGCCTTTATGGCCGTGTATACTTTTATTGATATTGTGTACCGACAGTATTTGGTTAAGCATCACTTTAAGTTGGTGCTAAGAACATTTGGTTTTATTTTCTTTTTTGGATACTTAACGTTTTTTTATTTTTTAGAACAGTATTTATTTGATGGCATATTTACCTTTGAAAATGAAACGTTTTTCGTGATATTCATCATAGCATTTGTGCTGGTTCGCTACGCTTTATCGCATGTGATAAGGCATATGATTTTAAGGTTTATGAGGTGGTAAGATGGCTGTATTAGTTAAAACGATTGTCGATGATTTTGATTTTGAGATTATCAGTGGAGAAACAGGGTTAAGTAAAGCGGTTAAAAACTCACAGTTGACAAGACCTGGGATTGAACTAGCTGGGTTGTTTGACTTCTTTGAACATGATCGTATGCAGATCTTTGGGAGTAAAGAAATCACTTTTTTTGGTTGGTTAAATGAGCAAGATCAAAACATTCGTGTTGATATGATGTTTAAAGAAAAACCACCAGCCTTTATTTTTAGTAAACACGTTGATATTCCGCAACTGTTTATTGATAAAGGCAATCAATATGGCATTCCGATATTAAAAAGTCAATTAAGAACGAGTGAATTATTTAGCCGGTTATATCAATATTTGTTTGCTAAGTTAGCCCCAAGAACATCGATTCATGGTACACTTGTTGATATTAATGGTATGGGTGTTTTAATACGTGGTAAAAGCGGCATCGGTAAAAGTGAGGTCGCTTTAGAACTTGTTAGAAGAGGCCATCAATTGGTAGCTGATGACCGGGTTGATATTTATCAAAAAGAAAAAGGCAATGTTATCGGTGAAGCGCCGAAACTTTTAAAAGAACACCTTGAAATTAGAGGCATTGGCATTGTTAATGTGGTGAAGTTATTTGGCGCGAGCGCATTTAAAGATGATAAAACCATCACCTTAGTTGTGGAGCTTATGGCTTGGGAAGAAGGCGCTGATTATGATAGACTTGGCTTAGATACGTTTAATGAAATGTATTTTGAAACAGAAGTGCCTTTGGTAAAAGTCCCAATCACAGCTGCGCGCAGTGTGCCTTCATTAATTGAAGTAGCAGCGATGAACGCACGGTTAAAAGAATTAGGGACCAACATGGCTAAAGATTTTACCGATTCCATCACATTAGAAATCAATGAAAAAAACAAAAAAAATAATAAGTAAGTAGGGATACTATGATATTAACACCCGCACATGATGGTGGCTTTGTGCCTTATAGCCGCGTGCTTTTAGAACTTGGTCCAATCACGATTTATTACTATGCGTTTTTCATCCTTTTAGGGGTATTGGCAGCGCTGTTACTCGGTCTTAATGAAGGAAAAAAACTAGGCATTAAATCCGATTACATCATCGATGGTTTAATCATCATTTTACCACTCGCGATTTTAGGTGCTAGATTGTATTATGTCATTTTTGAATGGTCTACATACCGCAATGATCTAGGCTCAATCTTTCGTATCACTGAGGGTGGCCTAGCCATTCATGGGGGCTTTATTGTCGCGGTTGTGGGTGCTTATATCTATACAAGAATCAGAAAACTTGATTTATTTAAAGTGTTTGATTTGATTGCACCTGGGTTTTTAATCGCGCAGGCCTTTGGCCGTTGGGGTAACTTTTTCAACAGAGAAGCCCACGGTGGTGTGATTGGTGGGATGCGTAATGGGAGTGCCAATTTAACCCATCAAGAACAGTATGATTTTTTAGCAAATACGTTAAGAATCCCAGATTTTATCACCAATAACATGTATATTAACGCTGATTTTGGACAGCATTATTACCACCCAACGTTCTTATATGAATCACTATGGAATATTTTAGGGTTAATCATTGTGCTTATCGTTAGACGACTTAAAATTACCCGTAGTGGTGATTTGTTGGCGTTTTATTTAATTTGGTATTCAATCGGTCGTTTCTTCATTGAATTCATGCGAACAGATGCGCTTTATATCGGAGAAACAGGTATTAGAACCGCACAAGCCATTGGTGTGGTAATGGCCATAGCAGGTGTGGTGTTGTTGGTGTTAAACCGTACGGTATTTAACCGTAAGCATTACACTAAAGTTTTAGAAGAAGATGTAGTAGAATAGTCCTCGAGGTGAAAAATTTATGTATGATGTAATCATAGTCGGTGCCGGGCCCGGCGGCATGACGGCAGCAATTTACACACAACGGGCAAACTTGAAAACCATGATGTTAGAAAAGGCTGCACCTGGGGGTTATATGGTGAACACCTATGAAATAGAAAACTACCCAGGTGTTGGTAAAGTCACAGGCTTTGAACTTAGTGAACAAATGTTTAATCACACACAATCACTGGGTGTTGAATATCAATACGGTGATGTGACAAACGTTGAAGACAAAGGCAACTACAAAAAAGTACATACCGCTGATGGTAAGAGTTATGACACGAAAGCTGTGATCATCGGATCGGGAACCATTCCTAGAAGCGTGGATGCGCCTGGTGCTGATAAATTTATGAGTCGTGGCATTAGCTTTTGTGCGGTATGTGATGGTGCGTTTTTCAAAGAAAAAGAAGTGATTGTTTTGGGCGGCGGCAACAGCGCGTTAGATGAGGCTATTTTCTTAACCTCAATGAAGACAAAAGTCACCATTATCAATATTTTAAACTCTCTTCAAGCGGATAAAGGTACAGTTAGTAAAGCTGAAGATAACGACATGATATCATTTTTACTGGGTCATGAGATCGTTGAGTTTAAAGGTGAAACGTCTTTATCATCTGTCGTATTAAGAAATGTTGAAACCGATGAAACCTTTGAAAAACCCATTGATGGTGTCTTCATATTTATTGGTCAAATTCCTAACTCAACGTTTGTTAAAGACTTAGGCATTACCAATCAACAAGGTTATATTGAAGCCGATGCACATATGGCAACAAAAGTTCCAGGTATTTATGCAATTGGTGATGTGATTGAAAAAGATCTACGTCAAATTGTCACCGCAACCAGCGATGGCGCCATTGCATCTCAAAGTGTGATCCGTTATATTGAAAATTTAGAAAATTAACGTGAAAAAACGATGTTCAACATCGTTTTTTCTTTTGATATGCGTTATAATGTTTAGATAGAAGAGAAGATATAAACGAGGTGGCAACATGAAACCTTCAGATGGCTTATTTTTATTATTCCTCGGCGTTTTGGCGCTTTTTTTGATGGTACCATTCACGCATCGTTTGTTTTTTGATTTTACAGATGATCATGTGTTATTAGGTGGGTTCATTAAGTTTTTTATTTTTGCCAGCATTGGTGATGTTGTATCATGGCGATTCAAACATAAGCATTACCGTGTTCCTGGCTTAATGTATAAAGCCATTGCATGGGGTATCCTCGGTGTGTTAATCGTCATGGCTTTCTCAATCTTTCACGAAGGTGTTCGTTATTTACAAGAAAGTCGTATTTTACCATTTGGAAACATCACGTTTTTCCATGCGCTTTTCACCAGCATACTTATGAATCTATTGTTTGCGCCAACCATGATGTTGTTGCACCGGATATCCGATCAAGTCATTGACCGGATTACGCAAGGTAAACACGGCTTAATACCTGCTTTAACAGAAATTGATTACGTTGCTTTTTTACGCATGTTAAGTAAAACCATTCCTTTCTTTTGGATTCCGATGCATACCATCACGTTTTTATTACCTGGTATGTATCGAGCGTTTTTCGCTTCATTATTAGGCATTGCACTAGGGCTGTTGCTCACAGGATTTAAAAAAAGTCGTGCCTAACATAAAGGTGGTATGAATCATGTCCTTCACATCTGATACAAAAAAAGAACTGTTAGCCTTACATGAAGACCAGTGTTGTCAAATCGCTTTGTTAAGTGCCATGCTTGCGATAAACGGTTATTTAAGTTTGTCGCATGACGGCATGAAATTGGTGTTTTCCACAACCTCACTACCCGTGGTTAGAAAAGCGATTCAAACGTTAAAAACGTTGTATCCTGTGCATGTTGATGTCATTAGTAAAAAAGGCATTAGATTACAGAAAAAAAGTCAATACATCATGTCGGTAAAAGAAAAAGTGATGGTGATCATGCGCGAACTTGGTTTAATGGATGACACACATGGTTTTGCGCAAACCATTGATGAATCTGTGATTGATCGTGATTGTTGCAAACGGTCGTTTTTAAGAGGTGCGTTTTTAGTGGGCGGTTCCATTAATCACCCACATTCTTCTTCATATCACTTAGAGATTGCTTGTCCAAGTTACGCTTATGCTGAATCCATGGCTGATTTAATGAATACCTTTGAGTTAAAAAGCAAACCCCTACAAAAAAAACGAGGGTACCTCGTTTATATTAAAGACAGCGAAAAAATTGCTGATTTTTTAAGAGTTGTTGGTGCAAACACAGCGTTATTCGCTTATGAAGATGAACGGATTAAACGGGATTTTGTCAATTCAATTACCCGTGTGATGAACATGGAAATTGCCAATCAAAATAAAACATTTGAAGCCGCCAACAAACAACTAAAAAGCATTGAAATTATTGATAAATTGGTGGATGAATCTAAACTTTCAAAAAGTGTGAAAGAAGCCATGTTTTTAAGAAAGATGTACCCAGAAGCATCATTGAATGAATTGAGTGATTTAAGTGAGAATCATTTTAATAAACGCGTTTCTCGTTCGGGATTGAATCACCGGTTTAGAAGCATTAATCAATTGGCTGAGGAGGCGTTAGCGGCGTATGAAAAATAGTGAAATAGGCATTGACTTGGTTGAGATAAGCCGAATTGAAGCGATGGATCAAACAGCACTGATTAACCGTATATTATCTTCTGAAGAAAAAAAAGCTTATGATGCCATTAAACATCCTAGACGGCGCTTAGAGTTTTTAGCGGGTAGGTTTGCGGTAAAAGAAGCGTATACTAAAGTGTATCAAGTGTTTGATGAACCCGTTAATATGAATGATGTTACGGTGTTGAATAATCATCAAGGGGCACCGTATTTAAAAAGTCCTTACCGTCCACAAGATGTGATAAAAGTATCCTTATCACATACTGAGCAGTATGTTGTGGCGATGTGTTTATGTGTGAAAGGTGATTAGATGAAAAAACGATTATTATGGGTGTTTACCCTTCTGGTGAGCATAGGCGTCTTAACGGCGTGTTCTACGCCAATGTTTGGCGATTATACATAT
>PWKX01000088.1 GCA_003559585.1 Mollicutes bacterium
ATGTATCAACAACTTCAATGATAGCATCTGGGTTGTCATTCATAACTTGTTGATAACGATCATTGGTAAATGTTCTAATGGCGTTGTCTCCCCAACTGTTACGGTGATTTCTCCATAAGTAATAATCAACAACCACTGTGTAATTGTACGTGTAATCAAATGACACTTCTTGACCACCACGAATACAACGGTCATTTTCTCTTACGCCATCAGGATCGCGAATGATGTTACCAGAACATAGTCTGGTTTCATGTTCAGCAACCCATTCTTTAATGGTGCCCTCAGGCAACATTGGATGCGTTAACGCACTTTCAGAACGTGTGATCTCTTTGGTACCATCATAAATCCCCATCCATTCAATGGCAGGAATTCTAGGCGGTAAGTGATCCATACGCACATCGTTGTCCTCAAACCCATAAGGGTTAAACCATGGACCGATAACGGCCATAATGATGAGGAACATCAAAATAATAAAGGCAACCAACGATACTCTGTTCCGTTTAAAACGGCGCCAAGCATCTTTGGCATAACCAACCTGTTCAGTTTCTAACTGTTGGTCATAAATAACTTCTTCTTGTTGGACCAGCTCAAACGGCTTATCCTTATAATCTTTTTTATCAGGCACGTTTACCACCACCTACACGGATTCTCGGGTCAACAAGACTGTAAGAAATATCCACCAGAAGTGTAGAAACAAGACCAATGGCTAAATAGAAACCTGAAACAACCATAACCATGGCGTAGTCTCTCGCGTTAAACGCATCAAGATAAATGCGTCCAATACCTGGAATACGGAAAATTCTTTCGATAACAAGTGACCCATTCAAAAGGTTTACAAAGGCACCTAACACCATTGGTGCAAGGGGAACCATTGAGTTTCTTAAACCGTGTCTAACCGTTGCTTGTCCACGTGTTAAACCTTTTGTACGACACAATAACATAAATTCAGAGGTTAACACTTCGGTAAGCTCCGCACGCGTCATACGTGTGAAGGCAGCCACAGTACCAAATGTTAACGCCAAATAAGGCAAGATAACTGAGGTGTACCGTAATGATGGATCTTGAGCAAGGTCAACTTGAGTAAAGTAGTGTGGGGGGAGTATGCTCCAGTTATACGCAAAATAGTATTGTAACATTGACGCTACAACGAACATGGGTACACTGATAAAAAAGACAACCCCAATTGAAATAACTTGATCTGTAAACTTGTTCTTCTTTAATGCTGCTAAGATACCAAGACCAAACCCTAACGGAATGGAAATCAAAAATGGTATGAAGTTAACTCTTACCGTAATGGGAATACGTTGAGCCATAACCTCAATGGTATCACGGTTCTCAATTGTAGAATAACCGAATTCGCCATCTACAACGATGTTTCTAATCCAAATTGCAAATTGCTCAGGGATTGGACGGTCCCTACCTTCTCGCTCTCTAACACGGTCAATGATTTCTTGTGGACGATCTAGTGAAGGTTGATCATAATCCGGCATCAGTCGGATAATCACAAAAATCATGACAATGATGATCGAAAAGGTTACAAACATTAATCCTAGTCTCTTAAGTATGTACTCTAGCATTCATTTGAACCTCCTGTGCTTGACTAGACAAAATCGCAACCCTAATATTTTCAGAAACTATATTAGGGTTGCGTAATCTCGTCTATTTAGCTACTTATTTGTAGTAAATAATTGATGCTTAATCTAAGTCTTCATCTGCTACATTAAGGTACATGTAACGGAATCCGCCCCATTCCATCCAAGGATGGAAGAAGTCATTTTCGAATACAACACGCTCAGAGTATGCAGCGGTCGCAACGTTGGTGAATAGTGGGATGGCAATTTGTTCTTCTAATAAGATGTCTTCCATACCAGCAGCAATTGAACGCCAGTCATCAATTAAGCCATCATATTCTTCATAGAAGATACCGCCAGCTTGTGTTTCTTGGAACCATTCATGGAATGTCAATGTTAACTCACCATCAGGACCAAGTTCAAAGTCCTCAACATCGGCATATAGTTCATTAAGTGAAGCCAATGCGTCTTCTAATGCTGCTAAATCGTCATCGTAATCTTCATCAGATGGGTCTAGCGCATCAATGGCCTCTTGTGTTTCATCAATGTCTGCTTGGATATCCGCTAAGCGAGCTGCAATGCGCTCATCCGCAATCGCCACAAAGCCATCAAGATTTACCGTTACTGGCCATGTAGATGTTTCAAAACCAATCTCATGCATAAGTGGTAAGGTTTCGTTATATACATATCCTAATAAGAAGATAGGATCGAACTTAACACCTTGCCATGCATAGAACATCATGTCGAAGTTACCAGATGCGCCAATTTCATCAAGTGCATCAGAAGTCATGGCATTGATACGGAACTCGAAACGGTCACCGAAGATGCCTTCTAATTGTTCTTGAACCCACTCATTGGTTGTAAAGTTGGTTTCAGCATCCATCATTGATAATTCTAACCATACAGTCTCGCCATCATTGATGACACCATCTGCAACAGCTTGGTCATACGCGATATCGAATAATTCAACGGCGTATGATGGGTTAAAGCCGTATGTATCTGGGAAGCGATCTTCAAAGACACTTAAACCTTGTGGTGTGGCACGGTAAGACAGAACATCTGTGTAGTGTGTCACATATTCAGGTGATACAAGCCCTTGTTGAGGAATTGAAGGGGCTGTAACGGTTGAAGTCATTTCCCCACGGTCTACCGCATGATAGATCGCTTGACGGAATTCACGGTACTTAAGCATTGGGTTGGTGTTGCCATCAGGGCGGTCATCAACGTTGAATGCCCAACGGAAAGTCGCCATGGTTGGAGACAATCTTAG
>PWKX01000023.1 GCA_003559585.1 Mollicutes bacterium
ATTAAATGCGCAATGCGTTTATAAACAATAAATGTGATGCCATAGACAAGTATGCCAAGTACCATATTCATTGGGATGGCCGCATATAAAATATACATCCGCATCCAATTGTCTTCATTAATGCCTGGAATGTTACTCATCATAGCGATCAGTGGCGCTGGATTGTTATCAAAAAACAAATATAAATACCAGTCAACTAAAAAGAAATAATTTGCTAAAACAGCTACGATAACCCATGTAATAATCCCAAATAAAGATGCAAGTAAGGCTCCTTTATATGTACGCATTCTTAAATAGGTGATCGATGAGACTAAAACAACACTTGAGCCGATAATAACATCAGCTAATTCACCGACATAGACCGTTGAGGTACCCACGATAGCCAGTTTGATTAATGTCTTAAGCAAGACAACCATCACACCACTTTTCGGTCCTAATGCAAACCCAACAATGATGGCTGGTAGGTTAGAAAATTGAATATCTAAAAACGTAGCAAACGGCCAAGGAAACTTCAACGTTGTGTATAAAAGTGCTGAAATTGCAGCCATATTGGCAATCACAACAATTTGCAAGGTACGGTTTGTTCTCATGGTAATCTCTCCTTAAGATATAAAAAATGCTCGTGAATATCTTCACGAGCATTAGAAAAGTCACCAATAAAAAGGTTTTTCTTCTCCCATCTAGACTATACTATCGGTTCTGGAATCACACCAGATCAGCGTCAGCTCGCGGACTTTACCGCCGGTCGGGAATTTCACCCTGCCCTGAAGAATATTCAATTACACTTGTATTATAAATTATGGTTTGTGCTTTGTCAATTGTTTTCATTATACGCGTCACGACGTTCAATCTGTGCAATCATGCGTGAAAATACTTGGTCATAATCATCTTTCAAATCAAGCACATGACACGCACATCCATCTAACTGTTTCATTATCTTAAGTTCAGTAGCTTTACGATCATATAAATACCTTAAAAACCCATCATATCCTAAATAGTTATGTGATTTACCATGTTTTGTGTTTTGCATGTATGTAAGCACATTATCAATCCAGTCATTATACAGTGCCTTATCATTCGTTTTTCTTTGCTCGGTGATGAAAGCTAATCGATTCGCTATGTCTTGTTGATTAACATAAAAAATGGTTGGTTTTATCGGCGATAAAGCTTGAATTAAATCTTGAAAATACGGTGTGATAGCATCTTGATGAACATCCATGTTTAACAACAACTCATTGATATGGTTTTGTAAGAAAACACACTCAAAAATATAAATCGTATCAGCATCATGCGCTTTAGCAAACTGACGCCATAAATCAAGATGTGTTTGTTTAAACACATCTAACTCATTGGTTCTATATATTTCATATTGTCTAAAAACCTCGTCTAAATGCTTGGTGTTTTTTGTTAAATCAATTTTTGTGTATGGTGTGATATATTGATTACCCACCTGCTTGGTATGCTTGATGATTTGGTTTTTAACCTCATGAAACTCATCACAAAGATTATCGAATGTTTGTTTATCTGTAACTGAGCACCACGCTAAATCAATGGGATGTAAATCCCCCTCACTATAACGCTTTACTGTTTTCTTTTCATTTTTAAAGTATTGTTCTAGTCTTTTTGAAAACATGGATTTCCCACTACCTGGCAACCCTTCAATGATAAATACTTTAGTGTTATTAACCATGATGTCCTCCTAACAAGTTACCATATATTGTTTTTGTCATCTTTTTAATTTAAGGTGTTATTGATGGGGTTTAAGAAAGAAAAAATGCCGGGATACCATAAGCACAACACACGTCATTAATAGCTCAATAACTAAAGCAAGTACAGGCCAAGGTGCCACCAACAGCTCTCTCAATAAATTTCCAAATCCATGATAGAGCATCACTACCGGTACAAATCCTTTAGCTTGATATAAAAGCCATGTGTAAAATGGCGAGGCAATGATGAGACTAGCATTAAAAACCCAAAAAGATGACGTAAATAAGCCTAGTGACTGTTGATAGGTACCATCAATGAAAAACAATGGCACGTGCCATAGCATCCAAAACACACCAACAAGTAAACTCCCAAGCACTGGCCTAATTACATGGTTTAATCTTTCTTGCATCACACCACGCCAACCAACTTCTTCTAATGCCCCAAATACCAATCCAATCGGTAAAAATATACCGACAGTGCCCGCCAAAAACCGAATGTTAGAGTCAAACACCCATGTTAATAATACCGGCGTCACAGTAAGCACAAACAAACTAACAGCTAGTAACATTACTTGAAACCGCGTGATATGGTGAAAAGAAAAAATATTGATCATCGCTTTTTGCATAGAGCCATAGCGTTTAAACAACCATAATACACCAACAATCATTGGTGCTAACCCACCAAGTACACTTAAAAAAACGAATGGAAATGCCATCAATGACCGACCACTCATCACCGCTGGTATGTATAAAAGATAAGCCATACTAAGGGTTAAAAAGCCAAATTTAAATGCTTGATAAAAAAAACCATGATTAGCGTATTTATGATTCATCATTCACCTCTAAAAATAATCATCACAACAACAGTATAAAGCAGCATGATAGGCCAATCAAGTCATATTTTTCCATGCAATCAACGGTTGCATGAACTGATAACACTCATTTAATGCGTACTTTATGTTGAACGCAACTCAATCCAGTAACGCTCAACTTCACCATAGGTTTTATCGGTTATTGTGTTTTCATACACGCCACCATTTGCAATAATGGTACGCTTTGAAGCTTCATTATCTTGATCACATGTAAGCAA
>PWKX01000175.1 GCA_003559585.1 Mollicutes bacterium
ATATTCATTAATTTGTCCCTGAAATTCAGCAAGTTGTACTTTATTTAAAATAACATCTTCGCTTTTTAAATATTCAATATCCTCAATTATTTCCTGTTGTTTTATAATTAAATCAGTTAGATCATCTCTTAGATCCAGGGAAAATCCTCTTAATAATTCAATATCTTTTTCATCTGGTAGTAATTGATCTGTTCTTACACTATCCATTATTTTTTCTATTGTAAGAGCCAGTTCATAACGGGTTACTTTTTCTGAACCTTCAAAAACCTGATCATCATGGAGTGACATATATCCTTCTTCAATAATATTTTCTATTATTTCATAAGCCCAATGGTCTCCGTCAATATCCTCAATTTCCTGAGCTGAAGCATTCAAACTAAAGAAAAATACTGATAATACAATAATTGTTAAAAATAACAAATTTTTTTTCATGAAATATTGTCCTCCCTTACAATAAATTTTATATATTACTCAAATTCCTTTAGATTTACTGAAATCCGTTGCCCATCATTATCTATAAATTCACCAGCTCCCCATTTTAAAGATGTTAACTCATCATGTAATATTTTGAATATAATACTGGTGATATCACCTGATAAAGGGTCCTCTCTTCCTGGTAAAATTTCACTGATATTAATCATATTATTTTTCTCAAAATCTGTTCCTTCCCATAATGTAATTCTATCATTATGAACAAATATGGTACCAGGTAAAATCAATAAAGGTTTTAGGTGTGTATTATCATATTTTAATTTCAGATCAATTTCATCTATTCTCTGAAGATTATTACCCTTAATATTAAGTACAAGATAATCATTATCTTTATATTCTGTTTTACTATATGTCATATATATAGTTGGCTCAACTTCAGGAATATTTATAATATCACTTTCTATTTTATAATAGTCATTAAATCCCGAAAAATTTACAGCAAAGGGGAATCTACCTGAAACACCATCCAGGACTTTTATGTTCCAGAAAACATTAACTTCTTCCCCAGGTCTAATAGTACCTATTAATTTTTCTCTTTTTTCTTTAGTAATTAATCTTATACCAGGAGCTAAATCTATTCTAACTGATGTATTATACATATTTGAACCACCAATATTTCTTACTATTGTTTTTAATTTAATAGGATTAGGAGTAAGTTTTCCATAAACATTTTTTAATTCTTCAAATTCAAAATCAATTTCTATATCAGGTGGTCCAGCAATTTTTACTTCTCTTTCAATTTCATTAGAATCAGTATTTTCAGCATCTACTATCACCTTATAAACCATACTGGAAGGTAATTCATCAACAACAGGTCTTACATTCCAGGAAACATTAACTTCTTCACCGGGGTCAAAATCACCTAGATTTCTGGTCTTGTTAGTAGTTGTAAATTCATCAGGTAATTCAAGTTCAATATTTACCCCTTCAGCAACAATTTCTGAAGTATTTCTTATATAGGCTATAATTGGAATAGTTTGACCTCTTTCCAGAATAACTTCAGCCGGAGAAGTAACACCTAGTGATAATAATCCTTCAATAAAATCAATTCCCCCAAGCCCATATTTTGTAATATAACTTTTACTTTCTCCAGGATTCAATTCTTCAGGATACCAGAACATAGCCATAGCACTATCAATTTCAAAATGATCTCTAAGAAATTCTCTACCGGGATTAAAATTAAAATCCCAAAAACCATCAGCCAGATCACCCCAGTTAGAAAAATATATTTCATCAGGGATTGTAACATCTGACCCTCTTAAAGTACCCTGGGATATAACTGTTGGAGAATCAACACTATCAAAAGACTGCCAGAATTCCGGCATTTTATCTCTTGTTAATTTGTAATCAGTTTCAATAGCTTCATCTTCAATCCTGAAAGGTGCACCATCATTTTCTCCTAACTTAGAATCCAGCATCATTCTTAAACCAATTTCTTTAATTTCTTCAGTGGTATTTTGCACTTCATATTCAATTCTTGCAGTATCAGAAAATCCTGTAGTAGAACCCTTTACAATACTCAATATTTGGGTTACCACAATTCCCTCAAAATCTGTTTTGACAATAATTTTATCATTATCAATATGAGGGGGTTCTATTATTTCTCCATAATTAGCATTTCTACCGGCTCTTCTTGTTGTTTCTCCACCAAAAACATAAGGTTCTCCATCTATTTTTATTGTAGTAAAAGATGGCCAGTAAGTCGATGAACCATAAAGTAAATGCTGATTTTCATCATCTTCACTTAAAGGATCTCCTCCTGTAGTTTTTACATAAAACCTTCCTTTACTATCTTCCTGCTGGTTAACAACAATTTCTATAAATTCATTACTTAATATTAAAAGATCTTCCTGATTATCTGCAAAAATCTGATTGTGATTTACAAATATAAAAATAAGAGATATTAATAATAAAAAAATTGCAGTTATATATTTGTTCATAAAGAATATTTCACCTCCTGGATACAATTTATCTGAATTCCAGATTACCTAAATCAATTTCAACAATTTCATATTCATAATCTTTAAAATCAATAATAATTTCCTGAGAATAACCATCAGCATAGGGTTTAAAATTTAGATTATATTCAACAATATGTGCAGCATAATTATTCATTTCTTCACTTTCTGATTCTTCTATTATTTCAATACTTTCAATCTCTCCTTGTGAATTAATAATTACATTTAATTTAACTACTCCTGTAACACTTTGATCTGCAAGTGCTTTTAGGTAATGAGGTTCTTCAATTATTCCAATTAATTCACTGGAAGCAGGTGGTATATAGG
>PWKX01000128.1 GCA_003559585.1 Mollicutes bacterium
AAAATTTGATGACGTTCTTTATCCTTAAATCTGACCAATTTATCTTCTATAGAGGGGCAATATCTTGGTCCGACACCTTCAACCACACCACTGTACATAGAGGATTTGTCTAAGTTCATATTGATGATGTTGTGCGTGTTATTGTTTGTATAGGTCAAGAAACATGGATATTGTTTGTCTATATCATATGGCTTGTGATTAAAGTATGAAAAATGTCTTACAATTTGATCGCCAGGATGTTTTTCGGTTTTAGAAAAATCAATGGTTGATTTTTTCACCCTTGGTGGTGTGCCTGTTTTTAATCTGTGTAGTGAAAAACCTAATTCTTCAAGTTGTGGGCTGAGTCCTAAAGAAGGTTTTTGTTTCTCTGGGCCCCCGGTTACCTTTTCTTCACCTACCATAATTTTACTGTTAAGGAAGGTTCCTGTAGTCAAAATAACGGCCTTAGCATATATTTTATCGCCGTTGCTTGTTTCAATTCCTGTCACTTCTTTGTTGTGTACAATAAGTTTATCGACATACGTTTCTTTTACAGTAAGATTTTCTTGATTTATAATAACATCTCTCATTCTTTTAGGATATAAAAGTTTATCCGATTGCAATCGCAGTGCACGAACAGCTGGACCCTTAGAATGATTGAGTAAACGCATTTGGATTTGTGTTTCATCTGCGTTAATACCCATTTCACCACCAAGCGCATCAATTTCACGAACGACAATACCTTTTGCAGGTCCTCCAATAGAGGGGTTGCAAGGCATTGAAGCAATGTAATTGATATCACCAGTAACTAATAATGTTTTTTTATTTAATCTTGCAGAGGCCAATGCTGCTTCACTACCAGCATGTCCCCCACCTACTATAATTACATCATACATGTTATCACCTTTTAAGTGGTATTCTATAACGAATTAAATGTTTCGTAAACAATTAAACGTTATCACCGACTTCATATTATTACATTATACTATAAAAAAGAAGTAGCTTGCGCTACTTCATGAAAAGTTCCCAGTCATCCCCACCCACATAAATGCCCAGGTTAAAGCTGCTCCGTTCCCGGCCTGACCTGGTTCCCCGTTCATCTATTGGATGAGGATGACTAGAAATTTATCGCAATTAGCATTATACACTAAACATTTACATTCGTAAAGCCTTGAAAAAATCTTTTAGCAATTTTTTTGAAGGTTCTTCCAAAATTCCACCAATAATGTCAACATGATGGGTAAAATCGATAGAAAAAAGATTTACTTTAGACATGTGAGCACCGTTTTTATAATCTAAGGCTCCATAGTAAACATTGGGAATTCTAGATTGGATGATGGCACCAGCACACATCGGACAAGGTTCTAGGGTCACGTATAGTTCGCAATCCTCGAGTCTCCACGTATTTAATGCTTTAGCAGCTTTTTCGATAGCAAGAATTTCTGCATGAGCAAGTGGGCTTTTTTGTGTTTCTCTGAGGTTATATGCTTTAGCTATGACCTGATCATGACGAACAACGACAGCGCCAACGGGAACTTCGTTAATTTTTAATGCTTTTTTTGCTTCTGCAAGTGCGATATTCATATATTTTTCTACTCGGTTCATTTTAATGACCCTTTATATATTTTGGGCTTCCGATATACTTTATGACAATGTCTACATCTTGCTTCATAAGATTCATCAGCACCAATTAAAACAATAGGATCATAATACTTGGCAGGTTTCCCATCAATGATACGTTGTGTTCTTGTGGCTGGTGCACCACATTCTAAACAGACAGCAGATAGTTTGGTTACAAATTCTGCTTTTGACATGAGTACGGGCATAACGGAAAAGGGTTCACCCTTAAAATCCATATCTAAGCCACTAACAATCACGCGTTTGTTTTGACTTGCTAAATAGTCAATGATGTTAACAATTTCATCATCTAGGAATTGGACTTCGTCAATCGCGACTACATCGGTTTCAGGTTTTACAAAATTTAGGATATCTTTGGCGTGTGCAATGTTAATTGATTTAGCTTTGCTTTTATCATGAGATACCACTAAATCATCTGCGTAGCGATTATCTATATCTGGTTTAAAAACAATGATGTTTTTCTTAGCATAAGCTAATCTTTTGATTCTTCTGATCAATTCTTCAGTTTTACCCGCAAACATTGGACCAGTGATGACTTCAATCCACCCCTCTTTTTGCTTTAAACGCATAAAAGCCCCTCCTAATATTGAATGTTTAAAGAAAAAGGCCACTTTATAGCGGCCTTCATCATCTTTATTCTTTGTCTTTGTTTAAGCCATAACGTTGATTAAATCTCTCAACACGACCCGCAGTTTTACCATGTTTTTGTTTTCCAGTATAAAATGGATGACAATTTGAACATGTATCTACACGGACCTCATCGAGAATCGAACCTGATTCAAACTCGTTTCCACAGGTTGTACATACAACTTTGACTTTTTTGTAATCTGGATGAATACCTTTTTTCATACGTGTTTTCTCCTTCCGCCATGATTTCTTATAATCATAGTAAGTTTAACGCTAATTGATTATATCAAATGAACATCATTTGTGCAAGTTTAAAAGTCATTTTTTAAATTCGTTTCTACAGAAAACGATAAAAGCGTTTTCTTATTATTTATGCTATAATTAAAACGTTGAAATAGGACGTCGAAAAGGATGATGATTATGCGAAAAATAGAATATTCTAAAGTAGTATCACATGTGAAAGATGCTCTAATAAATATTAACTATCATTTAGAAGATTCTTTTGTTGATAAACTAAAAAAAGCAA
>PWKX01000135.1 GCA_003559585.1 Mollicutes bacterium
AAATAAGGCACATCATCGTAATCAAAATTCGACACGATGACTTTAAAATCATCTTTGGTGTAGGACGGGTTTAACACATAAGACGCTAATAATAAATCAAAAACAACACCCTTCACTGGCATGTCAAAGCGGTGTGTTAAGACCGTTAAAGCTTTTAAATCAAAGGTATTTTTTTGTTTGGTTTCATCGGCTAAAAACGTTTTAAATGCTTGTGAGTTTTTGGCGACATCAAACGGCACAAACCCCTGTTTATCACTGGTAACAAGCGCAAAACCTAAGGGATTGGCAAAGTGATAGTTTTCTTCATCACGCTCTAAAATCAAGCTCACACCATCTTTTAAATACGGTTTTAAAGCATCTTGATCATCAAGCTGTTCAAATGAATCATCAGCTTTAGATTTAGTGGGTGTTTTTTGTTTGTTTAAACGTTTGATTAAACTATGAAACTCAAAGCGTTCATAAAAAGCAATCAGTTCATCTTCATCATACCCACAATACGCCAAATCTTCTAAGGAAATATCTAACTCAGCGTCTGTTTTAACAACCGCAAGATCGCGCCATTTCAAAGCATCTTGACCGTTATTTTCAATTTTTTCTTTTAATTTTCCTTTTAGCTCGTTCACGTTTTTAAGCAGTGTATCAATCGACCCAAACTCAGCCAATAGTTTTAAGGCTGTTTTCTCACCCACACCCGGCACACCAGGTAAATTATCACTTGCATCGCCCATCAGCCCTTTTAAATCAGGAATTTGATGTGGTTTTAAATTGAGGTCTTTTTTCAAAGTCGCTTCGGTGTATATTTGATCAGGTTCTAATCCGCGCTTTGACATTCTTAAGGTGACTTTGTGATTTAATAATTGAAATAGATCTTTATCGTTGGACACAATTTCAATCTCATCAAAATCATCGAAATACTTACATGCGAGTGTGCCAATGATATCATCGGCTTCTAACGCTTCGGTTTCATACACCATCATGCCTAGTTTTTCAGGCACCTGTTTGATCCAGTCTAACTGGCTTCTAAACTCATCAGGCATCGGCGTTCTTTTGGCTTTATAATCTTCATAGGCTTTGTGTCTAAAGGTCGCTTTTCCTTTATCAAAAGCCACCAATGCGTGGGTAAACTCTGATTTTAAGGTTAAGTTTAACATATTGATTAAACCGTAGACGGCATTGGTGTATTCTCCTTTAGAGTTTTTCATCATTTGCCCTGAATAAGCGGTGGCATAATAAGCTCTGAACATTAGATTAGAGCCATCCATAAGCAGTAATTTTTTCATATATAATCCTCTTTTCAGATGCGTGCTTTATGACGCTATTTTATCACATGTCCGGTCAATAAAAAATCATTTGCCGTAAAAAAGCCCCGAAAAACTCAGGGCTTGATGTTAGTTTAAGGTTAATGTTTCATAATATGACATATCCACGTCTTGATCATAATCGATGCTGTCGAAATCAAACCCATTCATTTGATAAAAATCTTTAAGCATTATCTTCGTACCGTGAAGCTTTAAAAAATCATCATCGCTTAAATCTTCCATCAGTTGAACCGTGTTTGATTGTGTTTGAGATTTCATTTCTTCATGGTCAATTCGCAATCGACCTTCTGAATCGACAAGTCTAGCATCGCCATACACCATGTGGTTAAATAAACGATGCTTGTGACTTAAGATGCTTTCATGTGTTTTTTCTTTCATCATCACATCATATAAACATGAAACATAAATCGGCATTTGTGGGATAAACACACTGGCCTTTGTCACAACCGCTTTAGACGATGAGATTAGTGCTTCGCCCTCAAGCTCTGATTGCAGACGTTCATGAATGCTTTTTGCTTGTTGTTCTAAATCTTCTTTCGCTTTGCCAATCGTCCCATCTCGGTAAATGGTTTTCGTGCTTTCACCACCAACATAGGTGTAAGAAATTGTTTTAGCTTGTTTGGCTAACACATCTGCTTTTAACATCGCATCAATCCAATCAGACCAATCAGACCCACCCATCACAAACACTGTGTGATCGACATCGGTTTGACTACCTGGTTCTACCGTTAAGGTTTCAATGCGCTGTTTGGCAATATCAATGGTTCTACCGGTGGTTGGTTGGCCAAGGGTTTTGATGCTTGATTTCACCAAATCACCAGTGGTTTCATCTTTGCGCGCCCCCGCTGCCAATGAATAAATGACCAAATCAACCGTCCCAAGTTCGGTTTTAATATATTGAATGACGTCTTCTTTCATGGCTTTAGAAAACGCATCACCCACAAAATCTTTATGGGTAGAGGCTAATGCTTTGGCTTGCTGGTTAAAAGCGATGTTATTCCACCAACCAGCAGTCCCGGTGCGTTTGCCTTTGGGCGGCGCTTCATAAGAGACATTGATGGTATTAGCACCGCCACTAAACGCCAAAGCAATGCGTGAAGCTAAGCCGTATCCACTTGAGCCACCAATAATTAACACATTTTTGGGGCCTTTAATGTTAGGCAATGATTGTGTTTCTTCTATTTGTTGTTTCACAAACAATTCACACCCCTTTGGATGGGCGTTGGTCAACACGTTTGATCGTATTTTTGGTTTAATTATCATCATGATTCTCCTCACAAAATAATATTAATCTTATTGTAACATGTTTCACAGATTGATTTAATACTTTGTTTATCAAAGTAAAAAAACACCCTTTAAAAAGGATGTTTTAGTGGTTATATTCTAGCTTTTTGTGAGTAGGTTGTAT
>PWKX01000134.1 GCA_003559585.1 Mollicutes bacterium
GATAAAGCTGAATCAGAAGATTTGGTTTACGTGGTTTATGGTTCAAAAGGGGTTCATCTAACCAGTGAGGCACAGCGCTTTGATGTGTATCGTGATTGGAACACTAAGCACCCTGAGTCTCCCGTTCATGTCTTTGAAGCTGAAGATGCATCTGAACTTAAAAAGCTTGAATCTCACAAAGTTCTCTATGTGATAGAAGACCCTCTTAAAATGGCCCAAACACATGAAAGCTTACAAACCATTCAAGATATTAGTTTCACCAAAAGTAGTATTGATTACTTAGACATTATGCCGCCAAACACAAGTAAAGCCAATGCGCTTCGCTATTTCATGAACCAATATGACGTGAATGCTGATGAGGTTATTGCCTTTGGTGATAACGATAACGACGCGGCAATGCTTAGGGCAGTTCCCTTTTCATTTGCCATGCTTAATGGTACAATTAAAGCTAAAGAAGCCGCCACGTTTCAAACACGTTTTAACAATAACCAACAAGGCGTTGCGGATATCTTAGAGAACCTAAATAAATATATAGGGTGAAGATGATGAAAAAAACATTTAAAATTATTGATGAGGCTGGCATGCATGCACGACCAGCCAGCAAGCTCGTTCAAACGGCTTCTTCCTTTGATGCTGATCTAACAATCAGTTATAAGGGTAAAGACGTGGATCTAAAAAGTGTGATGGGTGTGATGAGCCTTGGTGTCCCACAAAATGGTGAAATTACCATTGAAGTGGATGCTGATGATGAAAAAAACATCCTAACCACGTTAGAAGAAAAATTACGAGAACTTGCTTTGATTGATTAAAGTGTGTGACAACACACTTTTTTCATAGACAAAAACAAAAAATACCGTTAAAATAACGGTGTTATTATGTGAGTGTATGAATTGAAAGAAGCCTTTAAATAAGGTATATTAAGTAAGTGACAACAGGAAAAGTATAGAGGTGAATCCTTATGTTTAAATCAGACGAAACAAAAAAAGCAACGCTACCAGCCATTGCCATTAGAGGCCTAGCACCATTCCCTAATACTGATGTGCGTACTGAGGTTGGTCGTAGTTTATCAAAAACCGCATTATTAGAAGCCGAGCGTGAGCATGATGGTCACGTCCTTTTACTCGTGCAAAAAAATCCCACGGTAGAAGACCCAACGCAAGAAGACATGCTTGCTTATGGTATTGTGGCAAAAATTGGCATTAAAATTAAACTGCCAAACGGTAATTTTAAAGTTAAATTTGATCCGATCATGCGGGCTGAGATTTTAAGTTTTGAACAATCAGAACCGTTTTTCAGTGTCTTGTTTGAAACCAAACCAGCCGAACAAAACAACGTGGATGAAGAAGTGGCCCTTGTGCGCATGATTGTAAAACAAGTCATGGAAAACGCACAGTCGATTTTACACAACCCAAAACAAATGATTGAAGCGGTACAAGCCGGCATTTCAACCGATAAATTAGCTGACAAACTTGCCAGTAATTTAAAGGTGGCTGAAAACCATAAATTTAAGTACCTAGAAACCGCTTCAATTGAAAAACGCTTAAACTATTTACTACAAGACATTGAAAAAGAACGCCATATGAGCGAAATTGAAGACAAAATTAACCGTACGGTTAAGAAAAACATCGATGAAAACCAACGCGAATACTATTTGCGCGAAAAACTACGCGCCATTCAAGAAGAACTCGGCGATAAAGTGAAAAAAGAAAGCGAAATTGAAACGATGCGCAAGCAAATTCTTGATAAGAAAATGCCAAAACACATCGAAGAAAAAGCGCTTTATGAATTATCGCGGTATGAGACATTGCCAGCCTCTAGTGGTGAAAGCGGCGTCATTAGAACATACTTAGACTTTTTGATTGACCTACCTTGGCATGAACAAAGCGATGATGAAACAGACATCAATAAAGCTGAGGCTGCGCTTGAGGAAACCCATTTTGGCTTAGAAAAGGTAAAAGAGCGGATTGTTGAATACTTAGCGGTCAAGCTATTAACTGGTAAAAACCCACAAACGATTTTATGTTTGGTTGGCCCACCAGGTGTTGGTAAAACATCACTGGCTCAATCGATTGCTAATGCCTTAAACCGAGCGTTTGTCAAACAATCGCTTGGTGGTGTGAAAGATGAATCAGAAATTCGTGGACACAGAAGAACGTATCTAGGCGCTCTACCAGGCCGTATTTTACAAGGCATGCGTAAAGCTAAAGTGATGAATCCGTTATTCTTATTAGATGAAATTGATAAATTAGGTAGCGATTATAAAGGGGATCCTTCAGCGGCCATGCTTGAAGTGCTTGACCCCGAACAAAACGCTAGATTCTCTGATCATTATTTAGAAGATCAATACGATTTATCACAAGTATTGTTCATCACCACCGCAAATTATCTTGGGAACATCCCTGCGCCTTTACGCGATAGAATGGAAATCATTGAACTCTCAAGCTACACCGAAATCGAAAAATATAACATCGCTAAAAAACACTTGATTCGCAAACAACTTGAAAAACACGGCTTAGACCCTAAAAAAATCACCATTGATGATAAAGCGGTCATGGAAATGGTCCGTCAATACACCCGTGAGGCTGGGGTTCGACAGCTTGATCGATTATTTGGAACGATTGTGCGTAAAGCGATTAAACGCATTTTAGGCGATAAAGTCAAACATGTTCACGTAAAAGAAGACAACTTAACGGACTACTTAGGCAAACCAAAATACACAAACCATA
>PWKX01000137.1 GCA_003559585.1 Mollicutes bacterium
ATCAACCACTCGATCAAAAAAGGAACTACACATGCCCAACCTGAAAAGCCAGCTTATTCGTCTTGGCGAAGAACACCCCGAACTGCAAGAGGATCTCCGTCCTATTATTGCCAGCATCCCTAAGGTAGCTGCCTCCGACAAAGAAAAGGCCAAACCCATCACGGGGAGCCTTATGCTATCCCCCCTAGCTGATGTAACATGGAAAGAACTTGTCTACGCTATCAATAACCTGCGTAATACGTACCAAAAGTACCACGGATCCAGTCGTCCTAATAAGAATACGAGGCAACTGGTTATTGATGCACAGGAAGCAATCTCGGTTCTAAAAGATATCCAGAAGGGCTAAGATGAAAAGCCCCCACTGGCAATTAAGTCAGTGGGGACTCCCTATCCCTAGAGCCCCAGCATCTTCATGAGCTGGCCTCGTCCCGATTCCATCGTGGGCCCAAGTTCATCGATGAGCACGGTAGCCTCATCACAGCTCACCTCATCGATCTCCTCATCGCTAAAGAGATGGCCCCAGCCATTGACGTACTCTGCAATGTACATCATCGACTCAAAGAAGTCGATCGGCGGGGGCCGTAACACTTCCTTCAATGAACTCCTGAACTCCCTTGGATATAGAAAGGATCTCTCCTACTAAAAGACTCTATTTCGACGGTTTTCAAGAACCTATCCCACCCCTCTCTACGAGTTGACATAATATATATTATCGGACATCCTCTTCATTGAGGGTTTCCCACTCATAGCCACCTAGCAGAGCCCAAAAACTCGTTAGGTGGCTTATCTATTGGCTCCTCACCAGTGGGATGAAATGACCTATTTTACCCCCTCCACGATCTCGGCACCCCTCAGCAATGCCCACTGGGGACACTTGCCTTTCTTGCTGGGCCACCAAAAACTACAAAAGTGGGATAGACGAAAACCATCTTCTTTTTACAGCCACTACCATCTAGGGTACATGTACATGAGAACCACATATCTACTATATGGAGCTACAATGGCTGACGACTTGACGTATATCGGGAACCTCGGTGACGCGAACCCACTGGAGTATCGGGGACTATTCCTCTTTAAGAGAGATGATGGGGACTACTTTGCCCTCGTAATAGATAATATCCACGACTCCGTAGGACCAAGCGATGTGGACGGCTCAACAGACGAGTCTGTCTGGATAGAAGATTTCTGGATCGATACACAAGACTTGCTGGAAGCCAAAGAAGAACTGCTCAATAACTCCGGTGTCAACTGGGATAGCGTCTACCAGACGAACCCGGAGGCCATGGAGCAGGAGGAACTCGAAATCCTCTTGGCTCAGTTAGCCGTAGAACAACGACATGGGGCAAGTGGCCGGTCCGGTGATACGGAGCTATACCATAGCTTCCTAGAGGCTGCGGAACGGGTCCTAGAGACCGCTCCCCACGATGAGAAGCTCCGGGATGAGTTGCAGGACTATCTCGACTCGGAACTACAGGACTATCTCGATAACTACTAGGGCTAGCGGGGTTAGGGGGGCCCCAGCTTCTTTTTGATCTGGGATCGGGATCGATCAAAACGGTACCGATCAATAGAGGTGCTTTGATCTGGGATCGCAGATCCAATGGAAGTTGCAGGTGTGGAAGGAAGGAAGATCAATGGGTGCCGACCGGTTTGACGCACACACCGCTCTTCATTTGATCACTCGCCGTGTAGAAGAGATATTAGAGCGTAATTAAACGAGCATCATTTGAACGTAGAAAAGCCCCTAGCTTCCACGCCAGGGGCTTTCTTGCGTCTACCCTACCCCTAACCCCGCTAGCACCTGTTTGACTTCGTTGAAGGCGACGTCACGAAACCCGTTATGCGCTTCCATCTTCGTGATGAGCAGGGTTATCACTGCTATCTGTTCATGGGAGAACTCCCGATACGGTATTCGTATCAGAGCCTCCTCTCCCTTTTCGAGGGTCATACCAAAGCCCGGCGTATCACGGAAGTAAAAGGAACAGTGTATCTTGTCGGGCTCAGGAGCCCCTGCATGGAAGTTATAGATGCCCCCAATAGCTCCCCTGAGACAGGTTCATATCAATCTCAGGTATACCTCCCTCAGTATTGATAGCTCCAAAGCCGGGGACATCCATTACCCCCGTCAAATAATTCATCAAAGGATGCATATGGTTCATACCTATCTCCCACACTCAGTAGTCGCAGACATCTGCGAATTGACTTGACCAACCTTCCTCATCCGACTCATCATCCAGCCGGTTTACCTCGTCTCGATACCTCTCCAGCTTCCGCTCCTCTCTATCCGTCCGTGTAGGCACAGACTCCAGTCTCTTGATAAGTCGAATAAGGGTCTTTACCCTCCCCAGCTTCTCTTCAATCATCCTTGCTCCCTGTAGTCGTGAGAAGGCCCCCCGCCCCCTCTTAGGATTAGAGGCCCATCATCTTCATGAGCTGGCCCCGTCCCGATTCCATCGTGGGCCCAAGCTCATCGATGAGAACGGTAGCTTCGTCACAGCGTACCTCATCGATCTCCTCATCGGTGAAGAGATGACCCCAGACATTGACGTACTCGGAGATATAGTACATCGACTCGAAGAAGTCGCTGAGCCCCTCGTGGTACGTGAGGCAACCCACTTCCTCC
>PWKX01000131.1 GCA_003559585.1 Mollicutes bacterium
CGAAGCTGTCGGTCAGGCGTTCGGCCAGGAGATACGCCGTATTGCCCCAGAGATAGTGCTCATGACTTTGGCTCACCGTTTCGCGGTAGCTGAAGGTCTTGATCGGATTCTCGACCGGGTCATAGGGCATCCGCAGCAGGAACCGGGGCGCGGTCAGCCCCAGGTACCGGGCATCCTCGCTCTCGCGGAGGCTCCGCCACCGCGCGTATTGCGGGCCTTCGAAAACCGCGGACAAGTCCTTGATGTGAGGAAGCTCCTGGAAGCTCTCCACACCAAAGAACTCGGGTGCGACCGAAGACATGAAGGGCGCATGCGCCACGGCGCCCACCGCCGCGGTGTACTGCAGCAGCTTGACATCCGGCGTGCTGGGGGTGAATTCGTAAGCCCCAATGACCCCGGCGACCGGGTCACCACCGAACTGGCCGTAGCCGGATGCATAGACGTGCTGGTAGAGACCGCTCTGAGCCAGCTCGGGAGAGAACTCGAAGTCGTCGAGGAGTTCTTCCTTCGTCACGTGCAGCAGGCTCAGGCGGATGTTCTCGCGAAAGTCGGTACGATCGACGAGAAGCTTGAGGCCGCGCCAGGCGGATTCGAGCTTCTGGAACCGGGGAAGATGCAGGACCTCGTCCACCTGCGCGCTGATCTTCCGGTCCAGCTCGACGATCATGCGATCCACGACCGCCTTGTTGACCTGCGGCGTTTCATCATCGTCCCGCAGCAGTTCGCTGATAAAGGCCGCAACGCCCTTGCGCGCGACATCATAGCCTTCGTCCGCCGGCGCCATGCGGGTTTGCGCCATCACCTGATCCAGCAGGGACCCGGTGGCCACGCCGTCGCGGGACTGTTCCTCTACCACTTCGTTCATTGCTTGTTACCTCGCTTCCGTTGCAAGCCCCGATTACTCGGTTCCATCCGTGGAGGGGGTGTCCTGTTCGAGTTCTTCCAGCAGCTGGTTTCGCGCCTCTTCGCTCTCCAGAAGCTCCTGCAGGCGTTCGCGAAACGCCGGCACATTGCCCAGCGGCCCCTTGAGGGCAACCAGTGCCTCGCGCAGCTCCACCAGCTTTCGCAGCTCGGGGACCTGCTGGGCGACCTTGTCCGGGGAAAAGTCGTCCAGCGCCTTGAAGGAGAGACTCACCGGAAGATCGCTGTCCTCATCGCCGTCCTGGAGACGGTTGGGCACCGAGGCCTCCAACCCGAGGCCCGCTTCGGCGAGCACGGACTGGAAGTTGTTCTTGTCGACCGAGACGGTGGAGCGTTCCTCGACCGGGGTATCCTCGGTGCCACCCTTGAAATCACCGACGACCAGGAGCTTCAGCGGAAGCTCGGTCTCCGCTTGCTGGTCTCCAGTGGCCGGGACATAACGAATGTTGATGCGCTCCCTGGGCGCAACCGTTCCTTCTTTGGACATGATTCACTCCTTGTGACCAGATGAAGTCTCGGTCAGACACGACAAACGCTCTGGCACCCACAAAGGTGCAGAACACTCGTGACGCTTGACGAGCTGACAATAGGGAGACGTCGAAGTGGGAAATGCGGTGGCTACCGCGCATTGCGGGGGTCCTTTTCGTCCATGATTGTTGGTCGCCCCAGCGCCGGTGGGGGCAAATCGCTCTCGTCGCTTCGCCCCCCTGCAAGGAGCAAACCGAAAGGCGTTTTGAGCGCCCGATCATCCTGACCGGGAAACACCACTTTTTGTATCACTATGCGGAACCAGCCGTCCACACCAAAATCAGGGTTGTACCGACCTTCCAGAGACGTTAAGCACCGTTTCTGGAAATAGCGCACATTTTTGCGTTCCTCCGGCGCCAGGCTTTGCCCGCGCGGGTTCGCGGATCCAGGCCCCATCCAGGAGCGTCGTTCGGCACGGGGTTCATCCGGCTGACGGACAACGCGCGGGAAAGGTTGCAGGCACCCCTGGCTGCGCGCCTTCTCATTGCAAGTCCGGGGCATCTCGAACCCGGGCCGACAGGCTTCCGTCGTCCCCGCATACCTCCCAGCCAGCATCGACGCAGGCCGCGCACGGGCGTGGTAGTCAGCCGCGAGGCTTTCCAGCTGCAGCGCCTTCGCTACGGCCGGTCATCGCTTCCAGCCGCTCCGTCAATCGCACGTCGATGGCCTCCAGCTCGACGCGCAGGGACTTCAGGGCGTCCTCGTCGCCGCCGGATCGCTCCAGCTCCGCCAGCCGGTTGGCGACGTCTTCCCGTTCCTTCATGGCCTCCTGAATCGCGTCTACCTGGCGGCTTTGTGCCTGCCATTCGGCCTGCTCGGCCTCGGCACGCCGGAGCAGACGGCGCCGTTGCCACGCCCACAGCACTACCAGCAGCGCCAACACGCCGCCGATCAACATGTGGATATTGATGTTCATCAACGCTCTTCCCCGATATCCATATCACACAACCTCTTCCATTACAGGGTCTTTCTACCGCAGGCTCCTCCGAATCTCAAGCACCGTCGCCCGCCGCGGAAGATGGCGAGTGACTATGTTGCTGCCGGAGGCGAATCCGACCGAGCGCCTGAACGATCCCCCGGGATTCCCGATTTCGAGTGAGATCACCAAAGACCGTCAGGCAATATGTCCCCCTCCAAACGGAGGTTTCTCCGTCCGGCTGACATCCGGTTTCATTGGTCGGTCGATGGTGCGGTTCACGCCACGCCCCGACGCACATGCTCAGGCCAGCCACAAGGAGAAGCGAAACCGTGGGTAACCAACTGGTATTCAAGAA
>PWKX01000048.1 GCA_003559585.1 Mollicutes bacterium
AGAAAAGATGGATAACATTGCTATGAACACCAAAGAAAATTGTAAAATACCTTCTTATCTTTGCGTTCTCAAACGATCAATTTCTTCCGAGTATGCTGTTGTTACTTCGATTTGTTCATGTAATCGCATTAGACTTTTTTTCTCCATGAAAGCATCTCTATATGTTTCAATCAAATGATAATAAATTGGATGATTTGTTGCGTTGTAACCCTCCAAAGAAGCTGTTATTTTTTTAAACATTAATAAAGAGCGCTTTAAGGCGTCCCTTTCTTTTTTTAAACCAAATAAATTAAATGAACTTTTACCTTTGATTAAATACCGTTTAGATAGGTATTCTAAGTTTAAGGATAGCGATCGTATCGCGCTCCAATTAGCTAAAATAACCAATAAAGGAATTCTATACTTAATGAGAAGTTCTTGAAAGACATTTTCTTCTGTTTTCAAAGCATAGACACTGTGTGTGTATCCAAAATATATTTTTGCATCAAACGTTGTGAAACCTTTGTTTTTATATTTGTATTCAGATTTCTGAAATAAGTTTGTTATATCCATTGATTCAGGAAGATTGCTTTTATCAAAAATGTGATTATAAATTGCAAAACTAAAAGATGCTTGGATACTTTTTTGATGAAACTCTTTTAAAAGTTTGTCACTATTAAAAAGATTAAATTTAAATAATTTATCGTTAAGATGAAACTTATCTAGTGTGTTAAAGAAAGTTGATTGATACGTTTTAAGAATTTTTATGGTTGTATCCTTCAAACAGTATTTAAAAGCTTTGTGTAGTAATTTTGACATCATCTCGTAGCCTTCACCATCAACTGAAACCGCCTTTAAATCTACCATACCTAGAATAACGGCATTTCCATTCTCAAGAAAATAAATATGATTATCTTTAAAATACAAATCTTCTTCAATGATTGAGTCAATGAACTCTAAATCATTTGAGTTTAAATCAGGAACTTGATTAAATGCTATTTTACACGGTTTCATCTCGTAACTAAACAAAATATCTTTTTTACTAATGACTTGATACGAACTATCTGATCGAGAAAAATTAGTGTATTCACTATCATAATCAGATCGATTATCATCTTGAAAGAAACCTCTTTTAAAATTACTATCTTTCTTTTTTAGTGCATCGTCCAGAAGTTGAAGTGGGTGTGTTTCATCTTTTTGTTTACCTTTAAAATTAAAAGCGTCCAAAAAAGCATTTGTAAATCCTACAGTACCCAATAACAGCGTGCTTTCTTTATTTTTTTTAATCATATGTTATAAGTGTCCTTTCTAAATTTTTTAAACAGTTATTAGACGTAGCCTATAACAAAAATAACGGTATTAAAATATGACTTAATCGTACAACCAGTACAATTTAGCATTCATTAAAATAATAGCATACATGCTTGTTAAAACAAACAATGTGATTTCAGTATGGATTATTTTGATAATAATTAAAAGACATATTTCTCAGCAAACATAACATCATGTGTTATGTTTTTTTTATGCAGAAAAAAAGATGCGCTATGCACATCTTTATGATTAATCTTCTGTATACCAAGCCACACCAAAGCCTTTACGGCCAATGTGAATGGAAAACACTGGGCCTAAATAATCAGTCATGGTAAATTCGATATTGTCAAATACATCTAACATCATATCTTTCAAAGTATTCATACTCTCAGGGCTTTTTTGATGGATAAAGCGAACAACAAGTTTCTTCTTATCGCCAATGCTTTCCTGGATTTCTTTAATCATATAGTGATACAACCGTTTCATCGTCCGTTCTTTATGAACCAGTTTCAACTTGCCATCGATTAATCCAATCACTGGCTTAACGCGTAAAACAGTGCCTAACAACGCTTGTGTTTTAGATAAACGTCCACCTTTTTGCAAGGCAAACAAATTTTCAACTGTAAACATCAAACCACAATTTTCAATGACGTGTTCCATGCCAGAGATAACCTTGTTGATATCTCCGGTTTCTTCAATCAACTCGATGAGTCTAAGTGCTAGCAGTTCATTGCCAAAGCCTGCATTATTGGCGTCTAGCACAAAAATTTTATCGGCGTAATCACTTGAATCACGCGCAAGTAATGCGCTTTGATAGGTGCCACTAATGCCTTTTGATAACACAAGTGCCACCACATAATCATACCCTTCTTGTTCAAGCTTTTTATCAAATGCTTCTTTAAAAAGCGGTGGCGCGGGTTGTGAGGTGGTGAATTTTTTGCCTTGGTCCTGACCATCAAAAATAAACTGTGGGGTTATCGATGTTTCAGGATAGACATGGTCGCCTTCTAATACGTTTAGTGGTACAACATCAATGTTATTTTTCTCGATTTCTTTTTTAGATAAATACACGGTGCTGTCTAGGACAATGCCAATTTTAGACATGATGGGACCTCCTTAAATAATATGGTAAATGGATAAAAAATGTAGCAAAGAACCGGTAAGCACAAAAAAGTGCCAAACCAAATGCATAAATCGGATATTTTTTAAGGCGAAAAAGATCACCCCTGTGGTATAAGCAATACCGCCAGCAAATAAGAAGTTTCTTGCTGTATCTGGAATCACAGCCATCACATCACTAGAGACGAAAATGATACTCCATCCCATCAATAAATACATAACCATATGATAGGCTTTAAACCTGTAGAACAAGACAGATTTTAGCACAACACCAACAATGGCAATCAACCATAATATTGATAATAAAACATAACCTTGTGTGGTAGGAACAAGTACCCAAACAAAGGGCGTGTATGTCCCAGCTATTAATAAATATATCGCTGAATGATCAAGGCGTCTAAACACCCCAGAAACCCTCGATAAGCTTTTGGGAAAACTGTGATATAGTGTGCTAGACACATATAAAATAATCATCGAAATCCCAAAGACTAAAATACCAAACATTTCACCGCTATTATCAACTCTTAAAAGTAAGAAGACAAGCGCAAAAACAGACATCACGATACCAAGCCCGTGAGACACTGCATTTAATACCAACTCAACAACCGGTTCTTTACGCATGATTCTCACCTCTTTTTAATAAATAAATCATAACAAACAACACACTTCAAGTCAATTAAAATCACGTGTAAAACACGTTTAAAGATGCAAGGTTCTTACGCTTAAATCGGTATATATCTTCTGTGTGTAGTTCCTTAATCCATGCTGCTAGTTTTTCAAGTTTATTATGCTTAGTTAACCCAGGATATTCTGATATCATTTGGCGATAAACATCGTACCATAAACGGTAATCTTCAAACTTCGCGAAATGCTTAATTGAACGATGATTCATTTGCCATGGTTTTAACCCTGCAAAATGAATCCCATATAGCACATCGATAAGCGGATAACCATTAAAACTAGAATAACGAAGGTCTATATTATGCCATTTCCCGCTCATTTTATAGGTCATGTACTGCATCTCAGGCCAAGGAAACGAGCCAATCAATGATTGTGTCTTTTCATCCTTTAAATCATCCATCATCTCATGAAACAACCGCATGGATGGTTCAAATAAATAAAGGGATGCATTGACTCCCATATTGGTTTGATCTTGTATTACACGGTCGGTTATAGCTTTGGGAATGCGACTTCCATGTGGCAAAGCATCATACACGCGGTGCCACTTCCATGTTCCTGTTTCATAAACACTCTTAGGTTTTACATACTGACCAGCCTCATCATCAACACAATAAGCCTTTTTTTCATTTAATATGCCAGCAGGCGCATTTAAAGTAAATAGATCATCATAATAACGTAGCGGCAAAACATCCGCATCACAGATTAATACTTTATCATAGCTTAACCCCAAATCACCGTCTTGAGCCAATCTTAAACCATGAAAACGGCTAAACAAATACGGTCTATCTTGTCTTTCTTGACGAGACTGATGAGACACAAAAATCTCATCTAACACCACCACATGATCAAACAGTAGCTTTAAAGCGTCTTGCGCACGTTGTGAAATGTGTTCAGATACAATCGCTACTAAATCGTGTGGTGTTTTTTGTTTCCTTAAACCATATGCAAAAACAAGCGCACCTGGCAAGAAAGAATCATTGCGAATAATAAATGTCACATATGCATATTTTTTCATGCGATAAACCCCTTTTAAAAGAGGGGTCAACAACCCCTCTTTATTCTAATGATTGATGGACCTGTTTAAGAATCAATGTTTTAAGTTTCATGCCATCTTTCAACATCGTTTCAACTTCTGCTTTAATATCAGCAGCATACGCTTGATCGCCTAAACCAGGTAAATTAATTTTAACATTTAATATCGCGCCTTCCAACCCTGAATATAAAAGCAATGCCGAAACTCCCACATCACTGATGGCGTGTTTGTTGCCATGCTTTAAAATGACGTCAATACGTTTTAAAACCTTTAAGCTAATTCTAGCCATTTCCAGTGGTATATTAGTTGCACCTAATGTCGCATCTTGAATCGCTTTTTTACGTTTAACTTTTTCCTCATCTGTATCTTTAGGCATTTTAAAAGCTTTCATGATGTTGTTAAAAGCAGTGGTATCTTCATCGATCAACTCTATCATACGTTGTTCAAAGGTTTTAATCTCTTCATGCGCATCAACAAACGCATCTTGCACTGCATCATTAAGTGCCTTAAATTTCTTTTTAGGAATCGTTAAGTGACCAACCATGCGTGATAAACCCATCCCCATCGCAGATGCAACCGCGCTGGCTGAACCGCCGCCTGGTGCGGGTGAGGCACTGTCTAGTTCTTTAATAAACTCATGTACTGAATAATCAACTAATTTCATCTTTATCACCTCGACATATATTTTGATCCTTCACAACCAATTTACCACGTTTATACACATCTTTCACGTGATTAATCGCAAAATGGTAAAGAACATACGGCCAATTTTGAGCGTCATATATAACAAAATCGGCTTGGTAGCCTGGAGAAAGCACACCGATATGTTGGGCTTTATCGATGCTGTGAGCGGCGTTAATGGTCGCCGCATTTAGCACTTCGGCAGGCGACATTTTTAAATGAATGGCCGCGATGTTTAAGGTAAAAAGGAAGTTCTCACTCGGTGAACTGCCTGGATTATAATCCGAACAAACCGCCACTGCCACACCAGCATCAATCATTTTTCTAACAGGTGCGTAATCACTATTTAAGTTAAAACTAGTAGCTGGTAAAACACCCGCTACCGTTTGGCTCTCACTTAAGGCTTTGATGCCTTCATCGGTGATAACCATCAAATGATCAGCACTTTTAGCGCCTAGTTCACAAGCCATTTGTACGCCGCCTAAGGCTTTGATTTCATCAGCATGAATTTTCAACTTAAAACCAAGCCTTTTCGCTGCTTCTAATATTTGACGACTTTCTGATAAATCAAACACCCCGGTTTCACAAAACACATCGACAAAATCAGCGAGCGATTCTTTTTTAACCACATCCATCGTTTTAATCACATGATCAATAAACGCTTGACGGTTTTCTTTATATGATGGTGGCATGGCGTGCGCACCTAAAAATGTGGCAATCAAATCAATGGGGTGTGATGCATTCAGTTTCTTTTGAACCCGTAATTGTTTTAACTCATGGTCTTCAAATAACCCATAACCACTTTTACCCTCAACAGTGGTCACGCCGTGCTTTAACATGATATCCAAACTGTGTTTTGATTGGCGGTATAACTGCTGCTTAGATGCCTCTTGTGTCATCTTCACACTGCTTAGAATACCGCCACCTTCTTTTAAGATATCTAAATATGAGACCCCGCGTAATTTCTTTTCAAACTCATACTCTCTAGAACCATAATGTACCACATGTGTGTGTGAATCGATGAGACCTGGGGTCACAAGTTTACCCTCAGCATCCACAAGCTTGGTATGTTTAAAGACATATGGTTGATAATCACCAGTATCAACCGCAATGATTAAACCATCTTTAACCGCAATAAAAGCATCGTGAAGGGTGATGACTTCATCCATATGTTTGCCTTTTACTGGCTTAGCATGTGGCCTAGGTGTTATAAGTTCACCGATATGATAAACCACTAAGTCTGCCTGCTTGTTCATGTGATATGCGCCTCAATGATTTTATCTTTTTCAAAATCTCTAAAACCTAGATCTGATTGAGCTAACGCAACAATCTCATCTAAAGAAAGATCTTCATCTAATGTTTTACCGTTAATAGCGACATAGTATTGAAGGGATCTGACAATGGTATCTTTTGGCACCAAACCAACAATTTCAGAACCAGTGACCAAAACCCCATGACGCTTTGCTTCCATCTTCACCGTTTCTAAAATACGGTAAATGGGGTTTTGCTTGTAGTTTAAGATGTTCATCGTTACTTGTGTATGGCCACGCGCTTCTAAGTATACCGGTCCCGCTTGAACATGTTTAAAACCACCAGAAGACCCTCTAATCGCTCTGGCGTATTTTTTCGCAAGGTCGATATCCTTAGTGTCAAGGTCGATGTTGTAAGCAATGAGTGGTAATCTAGCACCAACACCCGTCACCCCAGCACGCTCATGAATGTGTGCTTTCCCATAATCAGGCTGCCACTTAACCTCTTTAATCTTTGTTTTCATGCCTTCAAATTCACCTTTGCGAATAGCCGGCAATCGTTTGCGTCCTTTGACTTGTGCCGCCTCAGCATACATAAAAACAGGAATATCAGTGGCTTCATTTAAAGCTTTAGCCACATCATGAGCAATTTTTACACACGCATCCATGTCAATGTTTTGAATCGGTATAAACGGCAACACATCAAGTGCCCCCATTCTAGGATGTTCACCCGATTGTTGGTTCATGTCAATCAATTCAACAATCTTCTTCGCAAACGCAATCAACGGTGCTTTCATCTTATATGGATCCCCAATTAAAGTCACAACCGTCCGGTTATAATCTTTATCCGGTTCTGCGCTCACCAATTTAAACCCTTCTTGATTCTTTAATGGTGCGATAATTTCATCAATTTTTGCCTGGTTTTTACCCTCAGAAAAGTTTGGTACACACTGTACAATTGGTTTCATCTTACCATCCTCCATCCTGATATTTTTTATCAACCACATTTTTAATGGTTTTTTCTTGAGTTTTAAACGCTTGGGTTACAAGCCCATCTCCTTGTTTGTTAAAAGTCTCTACTGTTTCAACCGCGTGTGGGTTTTGCGCCCATGCTCGCCGGGCTACACCGCCCATCACATCAAACATCACCGATGATTTTATAATGTCATCAACACGTCCACTGCCATCTAAAACAAGACCGTATCCACCGTTAAGGGCTTTAGATACACCGACACCACCACCGTTATGTAAAGCCACCAAACTCATCCCTCTAGCAGCATTCCCCGCATAGATATGGGTGGCCATCTCACTCATGACATTAGAGCCATCCTTGATGTTGCTGGTTTCTCTAAACGGTGAATCTGTGCCACCAGTATCATGATGATCGCGTCCAATCATAATAGGACCAATCTCGCCGTCTTTCACCATCTTATTAAACTGAAGGGCAATGTCACGACGCCCCCAAGCATCTTGATACAAAATTCTAGCTTTTGTCCCAACCACCAACTGATTAGCTTCAGCTTGTTTAATCCATTCATAATTATCTTTATCTTGAAAGCGGCGGTTTGGATCAATCACATGCATCGCGGCTTGATCGGTTTTTCTTAAATCCTCATCGGTACCGGATAAACAAACCCATCTAAAGGGTCCATAGCCATAATCAAACAACACCGGCCCCATGATATCTTCAACATAGCTGGGATACATAAAACCATCTAAATCATTTTGACCGTTTTTACAAACGTTGATTACCCCAGCATCATACACAGCCTTTAAAAAGCTATTGCCGTAATCAAAGAAATATGTCCCGTTTTCATCTAAAGCTTCTATCGCTTTATAATGACGTTTCAACCCTTCATCAACCAATTTTTTAAACGATGCTTTATCTGATTTAATAAGCGCGGTTCTTTCTTCAAAGCTTAAACCAACAGGTGTATAACCCCCATCATACACATTATGACACGACGTTTGGTCACTTAACAAGTCAATATGAATCTTATGTTTAACCGCATATTCAAGTAAATCAACAACATTCCCATGATAGGCTAACGACGCTGCTTTCTTAGAATTCATATGCTTTAAAGCCGCTTCAAAGGCTTCTTTCGGTGTGTCAAAAACCGCATCTACCCAACCTTGTTGATGCCGTGTGTGGATACGGGAGGCATCAACTTCTGCGATCAACCCAACACCACCAGCAATCTTAGTGGCTTTGCCTTGTGCACCACTCATACCGCCTAACCCACTCGACACAAATAAGGTTCCTGTTAAGTTCCCTGTTTGTTCAATGCCCAACTTTAACCGCCCAGCATTGAGTAAGGTAGAATAGGTCCCATGCACAATGCCCTGCGGTCCAATATACATAAAACCACCAGCCGTCATTTGACCGTAATTAGCAACACCCAGTGCTTGCGCACGGTTAAACGAATCAGCATGATCATACATGCCAATCATTAACCCATTGCTGAGCATTACCCTTGGCGCATGTTTAAACGATTTAAACAACCCTAAAGGATGACCACTCATCAACACCAAGGTTTCATCGTCTTTTAATATTGATAAATACCTCATTACCAACTGATACTGCATCCAGTTTTGAAACACTTGCCCACTCTCACCGTAGGTCACAAGTTCATAAGGGTATAAAGCCACTTCATGATCAAGGTTATTATCAATCATGACTTGAATCGCTTGACCTTCAATGGTTTTACCTTGATAACTTTGAATGGGAAGTCCCTTAATAACGCCCTTAGGCATAAACCGGTAACCATAAATTCTACCATAAGTCATCAGCTCATCCATGAACTCTTCAGCTAATAAATCATGCCACTTATTCGGAACATAACGCAACGCATTTTTTAAAGCTTGCTCCGTTTCAGCTTTGCTTAACGTTAAGGTCCGCTTCGGTGCCCGTCTAACACCCTTTTTAAACACTGGCTTTTTAGGCAGTGAGGTGAAGATATCATCTAAGCGAATACGTCTTTCCATATCATGCCCTCCAACACTTCAAATGACATTTTATCTTCAATTAATAACGTTTCTACTTGGTCCATATACGGTTGCATCCAGGTATCTTCTTCAATAAATGGCACATGGTCTCTAATGCGGTTGTAAAATGACCTGGTTAATGGCCCGCATTTATGAAGCCCTTCAAAATCCAGTGCTTGAGCAGCTGTAAACATTTCAAGCCCGACCACTTTACGCGTATGTTTTAACACTTGTGAAGCATGTCTTGCCGCGATGGTCCCCATTGAGACATGGTCTTCTTGATTGCCACTAGAAGGAATCGAATCCACACTCGCAGGATGACATAAAACCTTATTTTCACTAACCAAGGATGCCGCAACGTATTGAACAATCATAAACCCTGAATTGCGTCCTTTTTCTTTAGCTAAAAACGGTGGAAAACGATCATTTAAATCTTTATTAACCAGCCGTTCTAATCGCCGTTCACTAATATTGGCTATCTCAGCAATGGCGATTTTAAGAAAATCCATCACCAAAGCAACCGGCTGGCCGTGAAAATTCCCTGCACTTAAACCTTGTTTTGTATCATGAAAAATCAATGGATTATCCGTCGCAGCGTTCATCTCTGTTTCTAAGACACCGCGCACATAATCAAATGTGTCTAATGAGGCGCCGTGCACTTGTGGCACACACCTAAGGCTATAGGCATCTTGAACATGATCATCACCTTGATGCGACACATTTTTAGAATCTTTAAGCACGCGGTTCATAAGCGCCGCAATTTTTCGCTGACCTTTATGCGGTCTAACTTCATGAATTCTCGGATCAAAAACATCAATAATCCCTTTTAACGCTTCAAAACTCATCCCAGAAGCAACACTCGCATGAACCAAGGTTTGATATGCATCATAAAGCGTTAAGGCCCCTATGCTTGTCATAGCCTGTGTGCCGTTAATCAAGGCTAGGCCTTCTTTGGCCTCTAAACGTTCTAAAGGTTTGATGTTTGCTTCTTTTAACCCCTGTCTTGTTCGGTATCTCTTCTGTTTATAAAACACTTCACCTTCATTGATTAAAGGCAAAGCCATATGAGCTAAGGGCACTAAATCACCACTAGCCCCTAAAGAACCTTGGGCATAAACAACCGGTGTGATGCCATGATTTAAAAATTTGACTAACAACTGGACAACCTCTAAACGAATACCACTAAACCCTTTAATAAGGGCATTCACACGCAGCAACATCATCCCTCTAACGACCGCTTCATCTAACACATCGCCTGTGCCACACGCATGTGACATTAAAAGATTCTTTTGCAAATCAGAAAGTTCCTCAGGATCAATTCTTTCATTGCTTAGTTTACCAAACCCAGTATTCACACCATAAACTGTCTGGCCGTGTTTCACCATATTCTCGACCACACTTCTTGATTTTTGCACAACCTTCATCGCGTTTTTATCTATAGAAACCGGTTCATGAAACCGTGCGACTTTCACCAATAATGGAATCGTTAATGATTCACCTGTCAGTTTAATCATCGTTGCACCTCCTTATAATCACCGATTATATATTAGCATAATTTAATGGTAAATTAAAGCGTTTACATCCATACAGCCCATCTATTTTATCCATAAAAAAAGATGAGCGGCTAAGCTCATCTTTAAACCATATTAAACCGCTTCATGCGTTACTTGTTTACCAACCCAACGCATGGATAACCAACGCATAAACACCAGTAATCCGCGCATGCATTCATCGGCAGCTAAGCCAATCACAATCCCAAGCAACCCATATTCTAATCTAATGCCCAACACATAAGACAAGCCTACCGCTAAGCCAAACATACTAAAAATAGCAATCACCAC
>PWKX01000216.1 GCA_003559585.1 Mollicutes bacterium
TTGAAACCTTCTTGATTAATGTGTGAATAATGTGCGAATACGTCAGTTCCTTCATCAGTAGTGATGAAACCGAAACCTTTTTCTGCGTTAAACCATTTAACTGTACCAGTCATAGTGTGTTTCCTCCATTCTTCTTTTAATTTCTTAAACGCCTAAATGCTGCGAAGAATAGTGAAAACATAATCTATTCCCGTGCTTAGTTACTGTTTAAGTTCTTACTTATAATACTACATATTCTATAAATTGCAAGAGATATCGCTTAAAAACTACAATTTATTTGTTTTTAGGCTTAAACGATGATTTTAACGATACCGTGCGGTTAAATACCAAGCGTTGATCATCGGTGTCTTTATCTAAGGTGAAATATCCAAGTCTGGTAAATTGGAAGGTTTCTTCAACCTCTGGGTTGATGCCGCCTTCAATGAATCCGTATTTGACTTGTTTTGAGTCTGCATTAATTTTTTCTTCCACGGGGCGTCCATCATCAACGTTTTCAACTAAATCTTCATACAAGCGAATCTCAGCCGGTTTAGCTGTTTTCGCATCTACAAAGTGAATGTTGCCGTTTGGCTTGCGTTCGTTAAAACCTGAGCCACTTTTTGTTTCTTTATCATATGTCGCATAAATGGTTGTCACCAAACCGTTTTCATCATATTCGACATCATTAGCTTTAATAAAGTATGCATGCATTAAGCGAACTTCAATACCTAAAGATAGCCGTTTCCATTTTTTGTTAGGTTTGTTTTCTAAAAAATCATCGCGTTCAATATAGACGGTGTTTGAAAACGTCAATTCACGTGAACCTAATGCCTCATTTTCTCTATTAAGCGGCGCTTCAAGTACTTCATGTTTATCCGCAGGATAATTGGTAATAATCACTTTAATTGGATCAATCACCGCATGAATACGTTTGGCGTTCATTTTTAAACGTTCTCTAATAAATTCATCTAACATCGATATTTCAGTAAAGCCCTCACTTTTTGGTAACCCTAAGGCTTTCACAAAATCATGAATCGCCAGCGGTGGTACTCCGCGTCTTCTTAAACCACTTAACGTGATCAAGCGTGGATCATCCCAACCTTCAACCACATGATCGTCAACCAATTGTCTTATTAACCGTTTGCCAATCACTTGATTGGCTATTTTTAATTTGCCAAATTCAATTTGTCTTGGCACCTTTGGCATCTCAGTATGTTTAACAAACCAATCATACAGTGGGCGGTGGTCTTCAAACTCTAATGAGCAAAGCGAATGTGTGATGCCTTCAATCGCGTCTTCTAATGGATGGGCAAAATCATACATCGGATAAATACACCAGTCATCTTGAGTATTATGATGATGCGCTCTTTGAATGCGGTAGATGATTGGATCGCGCATATTAATATTTGGACTTTTCATATCTATTTTAGCTCTTAATACTTTTTCACCATCGGCAAAGGCCCCGTTTTTCATCGCTTCAAACAAGCGAAGATTCTCCTCGATGCTACGGTTACGATAAGGACTGTCAATGCCATGTGTCTTTAAATCTCCACGATGTGCTTTAATCTCTTCTGCGGATAAATCGCAGACATAAGCCATGCCTTTTTTTACCAAAACTAAGGCGCGTTGATACATCTGATCAAAGTAATCACTCGCATAATACAAATCGTCCCAATGACAGCCTAACCAAGCGATATCTTTTTTAATCCCCTCAACAAAAATGGTGTCTTCTTTCACCGGATTGGTATCATCAAACCGTAAATGAAAACGACCACCATAGTCTTTTGATAGAATATAGTTCATCACAATCGCTCTAGCATGCCCTAAATGCATCAACCCATTCGGTTCAGGCGGAAAACGCGTCACAATCTTGTCGTGTTTTTTTGAAGCCAAGTCTTGTTCTATGATGGTTCTAATGAAGTTTTTATTTTCCATGTTTATCACACTCTCTTTGCTTTATTATACTAAAGCCACATTGTTTTTGAAACCTAAATAGATGATAAATCCATTCTTGATGCACCGTTTAAAGATAAATCATCGTGTTTCTTAGATTGTTGATACTGATAATAGCCCGCAATGCCAATCATCGCCGCATTATCGGTGCAATATGTAAAGGCAGGGACCGTGACTTTAATGTCTTTAAACGTTTCAAACACAGCACGTCGCAAAGACTGATTAGCCGCCACACCACCAGCAACGATAAACATGTTTGCACCGGTATCGGTAACGGCTTTTTTGCTTTGCTCGATGAGATGTTTAACCGCAGCTTGTTGGAAACTTGCTGCCATGTTATGCGTTTGAATCGGTTCTTTTTTCATTTTATGGGTATTGACGGTATTAATTACGTGCGATTTTAGACCACTATAAGAAAAATCATACGTCCCTGTTGGGTTAATCGAAGGCATTGGATAAGTTGGGTTACCCGTTTGAGCCATTTGATCGATAACAGGCCCACCAGGATAACCTAGATGTAAGATTCTTGCAATCTTATCATAAGCTTCCCCAACCGCATCATCTTGTGTTTCACCAAGTTTTTCAAATTGATAGTGATCTTTCATCAAAATCAGTTCTGTATGCCCACCGGAGACAACAAGCGCCACTAAGGGAAACACCATCTCATCATTGACTTGATTGGCATAAATATGACCTGCAATGTGATGAACACCTATTAGTGGTATGTGATGGGCAAACGCGAACGCTTTAGCTGCATTAATGCCAACCAATAAGCTACCGATTAAACCAGGGCCTTTAGTCACCGCAATTAAATCGATGTCATCTACATGTAATTGTGCTTCTTTAATCGCTTGTTCAAACACGACAGTAATGCCTTTGACATGTTCTCTTGATGCGATTTCAGGCACCACACCACCAAACGCTTGATGTAAAGATATTTGTGATAACACCACATTACTTAACACGTGTTTGCCATCTTTAGATATGGCCACACTGGTTTCATCACATGAACTCTCAACACTCAGTACAATCATCGTGGACCTCCTTTACCATCAAATATGCATCTTCATGGTCTTGATAATATTGTTTACGCGTATGAACAACCTCAAACCCGTGACGCTGATAAAACCTAAGCGCTCTATTGTTTGATGGTCTAACTTCTAAGCTAATCTTTTTGATATGTTTCTTTTTACAATGGGATATAACATGTTCTATTAACGCTTTACCTATGCCTTTTCCCATCATTTCAGGTTTTAAGACGATGTTGATGATTTCCGCGTTTGGTTCTGTCAACCAAACCCCCACATAACCCGCTCGTTTATCTTCATAAAGGGCCATGACATAATAAGCCATCTTGTTATATAGGATTTCATCATATAGCATTTTTTTCTCTAAGGATTGACCAAATACTTGTTTTTCTAGTTGATACACAAAGTCAACATCTTTAATATTCATTTTACGGCAAGTCACACTCATGATAAATTGCGTTCTGCTTCTGTTTGTCTTAAATATACCGGAGCAACCAAATGAACATCATCGACTTTAACAAGAACATTGCTGTGTAAAATCACCGGCAGTGACGGTTCGCCTTGGGTAACATGATGCGCTTTAGGATAGTCGTTAAGCGCGTCCTTTAAAGCCATATGTTTTTCAGCATGTCTTAAGGTTAACTGTTGACCTTCTTTGTCATAAATACCTAAAAAAGCATTGCCTCGTCTAGCATCAATCGACGGCATCACTAAACCGTTTGATGTAAACGACGACGCTAAAAGCGCCAAAGAACTAACAGTATATAATGGTTTGTTTAAAGTCCAGGCAAACATTTTCATCACAACCACACCAATTCTTACACCAGTATAACTACCAGGACCAATCCCTACAATGAGTTCATCGATGTGAATAACGTCTAAATTCACTTCTTTAAACAGTTTTTCTACAGTCGGCATCAACGTGGCTGAATGGTTATTTTTACCTTGTTCATAATGTGTGATTAGTGCTTTATCGCCTTCAAAAATACCAACATAAAGCCAATCAGTCGCACTATCAACGACCAAGCGTTTTAACGATGTTTTCATATGGACCCGTCCCTTCTATCGTGACTTGTCTTTCCTGATTAGAAACCCAAACAATATTCATCTTTAGCACATCTTTAGGCAGTGACTCTTGAATATATTGATGCCACTCAATCACACTCACGCCTTCAATCCCAATCACATCTTCTAAATCTTGATCATAACCCTGTCCTTGAAGACGGTAGGCATCAATATGGTAAAGCCTAAGATCGTGATCATAAATTTTCATGATGGTAAAGGTTGGTGAGTTGATATGGTCTTTAATGCCCATTGCTTGACCCAAAAACTGAGTAAACGTGGTTTTACCTGCCCCTAAATCACCTTCTAGGCAAAGGACAAACCCTTCAAATAAACAAGGTTCTAGTTGAAAGGCTAAGCGTTTCATGGCATTTATATCTTTAATAAAGATGGTTTTTTCCATCATAACACCTCATCTAAAGAATTGTTCTTATTATACCTTATATCATGCATTCATGCTATAATGTGACTACAACTAATTACGTTTGAGGAATGAATGCGATGTATATTATATTACATAATCCATTGTCTAAAAACAAGAAATCTAAAAAAGCAACCAAAAAAATTGTTGATGTGCTGAAAAAAAAGCATGTCTCTTTTCGATTAAAAAGCTTGCTTAAAGTTGAAGACATTGCTGGTTACTTAGAAAAAAACCCTGCTACTCACATCATCTTAGTTGGCGGGGATGGTACCGTGAATGCTTTTATTAATCGCTCTTTTAGATTATCTAGTCAAACCCCGGTTTTCTTAAGAGGCAGTGGTTCTGGTAATGATTTTTTAAGAACACTAAAAAAAGTTCATCCACATAAACAAGCCATCTACAAGATCACCTTTGATGATTTATCACATTATTTCATTAACGGCTCAGGGATGGGTATTGACGGTGAGATTGCCCATCTGGTCAATCAATCGATTAAAAAGAAACGACGTAATTATTTAACCAACACCTTAAAATCATTTTTAAACTTCAAGCCAACCACACTGGATGTGATCATTGATGATACACCTTATTCTTTTAAAAAAGCATATCTGATTAACATCAACAGTGGACAGTTTATTGGTGGTGGCATGAGAATCACCCCAAATGCTAGCCCAGCAGATGACTTGCTTGATATCATCGTTGTCCATAGAATTCCTAAGCTGATGCTGTTTGTCATCTTTTTCAGTATCTATCTTGGATTATACAAACTATTTAAACGGTATGTTTTCCATCAAAAAGGCCGCGCTGTTCGGGCTACCTTTAAGACACCACAAACCGCTCAGTGTGATGGTGAAACGTTTGAATCAATCAAAACAATCACCGTTTCTCACACCAATAAATACGCTTATTTTAAGCCGTTTTCCATTAAAAACACGTGATTATTCACGTGTTTTTTTTATGCGGTTTAAAATCGCTTTTGTTTCGTTTTCAAACCCTGGTTTTTTTAATAGCGCAAACATATTTTTTTTATAAGCTTCTACCCCAGGTTGATCAAAGGGATTGATGCCTAAGACATAGCCTGATAAGGCACAGCTAAATTCAAAGAAATAAAGGAGATAACCAATATGTTCAGCATCGAGTCTCTCAACATCAATCACAATCGAAGGGGCATCGCCGTCCATGTGTGCAAGCAACGTTCCTTGCATCGCTTTTTTATTAATGGTATCAACCGTCATGTCACTTAAATAATTGAGACCATCTAAATCTTCTTTTGTCGGTTCAATGTTGAAGTCTTGATTGGGTTGTTTGATGTTAATAATCGTTTCAAATAGATGTCTATGACCTTCTTGAATGTATTGGCCAAGTGAATGTAGGTCGGTGGTAAAACCAGCACTGGCGTTGAATAAGCCTTTATTTTCTTTGCCTTCACTCTCACCGAACAACTGTTTCCACCATTCAGCCACAAACTTAAGTTTGGGTTCGTAGTAAATCAGCATTTCAATCATTTTTTCGTGTTGGTACAAATAATGGCGTGCCATCACGTATTGATAAGCTTGATTTTTAGGACTTTTTTCATTTAATGCTTCCTTAGCTTTTTGGGCGCCTGTTAACAACGCCTCAATATCAATACCTGCCGCAGCCACAGGCAATAAACCAACGGCAGTTAAGACACTATAGCGGCCCCCAACATCATCGGGAATCACAAAGGTTTCATAGCCTTTTTCATCGGCTAATGTTTTAAGTGCGCCTTTTGATTGATCGGTGGTCGCTACGATACGGTTTTTCGCTTCTTGAGGACCAACCTTTTCTTCTAGTAATGCTTTAAAGGTTCTAAAAGCAATCGCGGGTTCTGTGGTGGTTCCTGATTTAGAAATCACATTGATCGCAAAGGATTTTTCTTTTAAATACGCTTTTAAGTCGCTCATATAGTCACTTGAAATATGATGACCAACAAAAATTATCTCGATGTCTTGATCGGTACTAAAATAAGGTTTTAACGATTCAATAACCGCTTTTGACCCTAAATACGATCCACCTATACCGATCACGAGTAACACATCGTGTTTCTCCGAAAGACGCTTAGCCACATCATTAATGCGGTTTACATCTGAAAGCATTTGGTTAGGTAAGTCTAACCATCCTAAAAAATCTGAACCAGCTCCATCACCTCGTTCAATGGTATGATGGGCTTTTTTGATGGCATCAAATAAAGCTTGTTCTTTTTTCTCATCGCGTGTTTTAAACGCATAACTTAAATCAACATTTAACATACTTATGACTCCTTGTTTTCTTTTTCTTTATCCTCATGGTTGCGCTTATGATAGTAATCAATCCAAATCGGCAACTGTTCTTTAAGTGGTTTAAAACCAGTCTTTAAATGAATGTTTAACCGTTTTTTCTTTTGATGTAGTCGTTTATAACTGAGTGAGATTTTATCTTGTGCTTTCACATTCAAAACCAACAGTGTATACCGTTCTCCGACTGTCAAATAATCGTGAATATCCTGAACATAATGATTAGATATCTCAGAAATATGGATTAACCCTTGCATCTGATCATTGATTTTTACAAACGCTCCATAAGGCTTAATCGCAGTAATAACACCTTCGACTGTGTCGCCTTTTTTCATGATTAAACACCTCTTATGGAATGGTTGTTCCTAGTATACCATAGAAAAAGGAAATCAAAAATAGATTTCCCCTTTATGCATATCGATGTGCGACTGAACTAGCAGCGGCAGCGGCAATCGCACCAACAATATCGTCTAAGAAAGTATTACAACGACCTTCTTGTTTGCCTTCTTCATCAATTTTTTTGATGATACCAGGTTTGACTTTATCCACATATCCAAAATTGGTGAACCCGATGGAGCCATACACATTAACGATCGCAAGCGCCAAAACTTCATCGATGCCATAAAGACCGTAGTCTTCTAAGAGCATTGTTTTAAGTGGCTCGCTCATGTCTCCTCTTTCAGCCATTTTATCTAGCTCTAAACCAGTTAAAATAGCATTTTGAACCTCGCGTTTAGTGACCACACGCTCCACATGTTCTAAACAAGTATCAAACGATAATTCTTTAATATACTTTGCTTGAAGGTTATAGGTTAACTCCGCTATTTCTTCTAAGGAAACCCCACGTTCTTGCATTTGCTTAACCACAATATCGCGCATACTAGGTTCGTTTACGACATCATCGTCATAGGTCTTTTTCTCCACTTAGATTCACCTCATTTATATTTGTTCAACGCCAATAATGCCTGGAACTTCCTCAAGGAGAATCGCTTCAACACCATCTGTTAAGGTGGTATCTACCAACGAACACCCCACACACGCTCCTAACATTTCAACGTAAACGATACCCGATTCGTATTTAACAAAACGAATATCACCACCATCTCGGCGTATATACGGTTTAATTTTTTCAATTACCGCTTCTGCTTGTTCTGCAATTGCTTTTTCATCCATTGTTTACACCTCGCTTTTCAAAACCATTATACTAAATAGTCTTTGAGTGTTGGTGTAAAACACTAATCTTTCTTCTCAATGCGTTTCAAAATGAAGTAAGGGGCATTGGGCACGGCTGATTCCATCAAATAATCATAAATCGTATCTTTTTGATTCTCATCAAAGCCTTTTAGTCTCAACATCTCTGCACTGTAATCCCCAACGATGTATGGGTATTTGTCTAAATAATCCACATAGCGATCGTTAAAAGGTTTCATTTCAAACGCCTCTTTATGGTTTTTAATTAATTCAAACTGACCGTGTTCTGTCTCTAACATAATAACCTCCTCATAACTTAACAACGTGTGATGATGCTTTTAATAAGATTGTGCTTGAAGCAGCGATGGCTTCTTGATGTCCGATTGGGCCAAGTCTTTCCATCGTGGTCGCTTTAACACTAACTTGTGTTGTTTTTATCTGTAACAGGCGCGCAATATGCGCTTGCATACTTTTTTTATATGGTTTTAATGATGGTTTTTCAGCATAAATCATTGTATCAATATTCACAATATCATACCCTGTTTGTTTAATTTTATCATACACTGTTTTTAAAATAAGTGATGAATCTAAACCCTCACTAGCTGGATCACTTGGTGGAAAGTGTGTGCCTAAATCACCAAGCGCTAAAGCCCCAAGCATCGATTCAGCCAAAGCATGCAGCAAGACATCACCATCACTTACAGCCACCAATCCTTTATCAAAAGGAATATCAATACCGCCTATAACAAGCCGTTTCCCGGCTTCCAAGCGGTGCAAATCAAAACTGTGCCCGATTCTAATCATTTAAAATCAACTCCAGTAATGCTTTATCTTCTGCTGTGGTGTATTTCACATTCTTTTTATCCCCATCAACAACCCTAGCTTTTTTGCCCGTTTGTGCTTCATACAACGATACATCACATGTGTAATGTTCATTGATCGATTGAGCATGCAACTGAGAAATGACAGGTGTGATAAACGCTTGTGGTGTTTGCGTTTTCATCAATTGATCTCTTGAGACACTGGCAATGATGCGTCCTTCTTTGACGCGTTTGACAGTATCGTGAATCGCCACCCCAGGTGTCACGGCTTCTGCGTTGTTTAAACCTGCTAACAACCGGTCAATCAAAGCGACATCAATGGCGGGGCGTGCGCCATCATGAATTAAAACCTTATTTGCATGAACATGGTTCAACCCTGCCTTAACGCTATCCAAACGAGTCTTTCCACCTGTGGTTACCACCAGTTTTCGATACTGTGTAAGTTTATCTGTAAACGCCTTATCTTCTAAACGTCTTACAAGAATGATGCGCTCACACCTTGGGTCTTGTTCAAAAATATCTAAACTATAAGTAATAACCCATTGACCATGAATGCAATCAAACACTTTGTTGAACGTTAACCCACTGCGTAAACCAGACCCTCCAGCCAACACAATCGCATCATACATCGTCATCATGCTTGCTATCATAGATTTGATTATCGGTAACTAAAACATCAACTGGTATATCATGTGCTTCATTTGGTAGTGCTTCAACACGGAATTTTTCAAAGACAACCCCAACGCTTAAACCTGGATAGTCCTGCAAATAACGATCATAATACCCTTTCCCATAACCAAGACGATAAAGCCCATCATCATAGACAATACCCGGTACGATAACAGCGTCGATTGCGTCTTTATTTAGCGGTTTACCATCTATGGGTTCCATCACACCAAAGCTTGAAGGTGCAAAGGTTTTTACCTCATGATAAAACACCAGCCCTTGCTTTGTTACTTTTGGATAAGCCACATCATAATATTTAGCTAAGCGACGCACATCAATCTCACCTTCCATCGGGTAGAAAATGGCAACCCGTTTGAAATCATGGTCTTTTAACACATCAATCAACCCATCCACAAGCATCAGATTGAGCATTTTATGTTCTTGTTTAGGCATATTCAGTCGTTCATTTAAAAAGATATTGCGTAATGTTTTTTTATCCATATTATCACCTAATGATAAAGAAGTTTTCTGGCGTGTTGTCATCTAATGCAATATTTAGTGCTTTATTCACGCGATCACTGATCGCATCAACTGGTTCATCAAACACATCAACGACATGCATACCAAATGATGGATACACGTGTTCTGTAACACCGCCAAAGGTCATTTTATAATTGACAAGATCGCCGCCTTGTTCAAGCGCACGTCTTAACATCTCGACCTTACGATGATCGGTAATCGCCATCGCAAAACGAATGCCGGTTAACCGGAAAACCGCATGCACATCTTTTAAAAAGTGATAGCTCATTTTAGAAATAAACTCAGCCATCATCAAATCGCCAATTTCACGGCCATACTTATTATTAATCGCAGGAATATTTGATAATTCAAACGCAACCAACGTATAGGTTTTACGCTGATGATTCAACGCTTGGATATGTTCAAAAAAAGCTTTATCGATCGATAATTTGTTTAACACTTCAATGTCGCTTTGTGGAAACCGTTTAACATCTAAGCCTTTAATCATCGTGATATACATGGTGCGTTTTTGAACATCCAGGCGCACCCCTTTTTCTTTAATCCAAATTGAATCACCGTCATGTTCCATCCGGTAATGAGCATCATAATTGGGTTTTCTTTTAGATACTTTTTTCAAGGTTTCTAAATATGACGCTTGATCATTTGGATGCATCGCTTTTAAAAACCGATCAAAAGAAAACTCCGCTTCCTCAAAGGGCATCAATGACATGAATTGTTGGGTTCCAAACATCGTATCATCTTCACTTCGAAACGCAACCCCATCATCCAAAATACCCAGCATGGTAATAAACCGTTGTCTTAAGAGTTCACTGCTATCTTGTAATGTTTCATAATCTTTTTTTAACCGTTTTAATTTCTGTTTGGTGATGTCTTTATTAAAAACATCACGCATGTTAAACAATAACAAGGTTAAGACAA
>PWKX01000079.1 GCA_003559585.1 Mollicutes bacterium
CAATCAGAAACTTACCGCATCACGATCATTAAAGAAGCGCCAAGTGATGATAACACATTACGTGATTTAAGCATCGATGGACATACGATAGAAGGCTTTGATAAAGACACATTAACCTATTACTTAGAAACCATATATGAAAACACAAACACTGTGTCAATTAACGATACCGCAAACCATGAAAACGCAACTGTATTAGGCGATTTAGATGACGTTGAATTATCTTTAGGTAACAACACAATCAATATTCGTGTTGTCGCTGAAGATGGTAGTATCAAAACCTATCGCATCATCGTTTCACACTTAAGCGGCAGCAATAATATTGAAGATTTATTTGTTGAAAATTATGATTTCGATCAAAGCTTCTCACCTGAGAGAACCCGCTATGAAATAACGGTGCCTTACACACAAGAGACGATTCGCATTTTTGCTGAGGCTAATCCACTATCAACGATTACTAACACTGGCATTAAGACCCTAAACGTTGGTGAAAATTATATTGAAGTTTATGCCACCGCCCAAAACGGTGAGCGTGGTAAAGTCTATGAAATTTACATTATCCGCGAAGATATTTGCCGTGATTCATCACTCAAAGACTTAATCATTAAAGATGCTAAAACTGAAGATTTAATTGATTTTGTGCCAGACTTTAGACCATCAACAACCGATTACCTTGTGGTATTAGACAAAGACTCACCGATTGATTCTTTAATTATCGAAGGTATTGCCAACTCCGAACATGCCACAGTCGGCGGTAACGGCTACAAAGTCTTAAAAACCATCATTGATGGTGAGTATCACTCTGTGTTTGAAATCACCGTTCGTGCACAAGATAACTCAACAACAACCTACACCTTTAGCGTTTACAAAGACGTTGAATTATCAAGTAGCACGACCGTCAATGTGGTTTCATTAATTGGCAGTGATGGTACGATTTATCTAGGCACTAAAAACGCTGAAAAAAGCTTTGAACTCGGCACATATTATTACGAAATTAGAGTCCCACATCACGTGTCTAGCATGAACTTAACCATGCAAACAAACACAGCAAACGTTTATGGAACAGGCACAAAAGTTTTTGAAGACAATATGCTTGAGTTTAATGCATACATTGTGTCACAAAATGGTGAAAACAAAACCCATGATTATACGATTATGGTCATAAGAGATGAAGCCGAAGGTGATAACACCTTAGAAGATTTACGACTAGATGGCAACACCATTTTAGGCTTCTCACCTGATAAACATTACTATGAAATCAACATCTCGCATGGCTCTAAATCATCTGTAAGATTACAGGCAACACCGGCATTTAAGACCGCCAAACTTAATGGTGATATTGGCACCTTCTTAATCGAAGAAGGTAAAAACGCATTTGCCATAAACATCACCGCACAAAATGGAGAGGTTCAAACCTACACCGTCGTTGTCAACTCACGCAGTGCCAATGCTCACTTAGATGATTTAAAAATCATTGACCCAGAAACAGAAGAAGCATTCCCATTCACCTTTAATCCTGAAACCTTTGATTACACCGTTAATGTTGGACGTCTACAAGAATCTGTACTTTTAGCAGGTAGCGCTCAAGACCAGGAAAATGCTGCCATTGTTGGACTTGGTCATTACACATTAGGTGAAAATGGCACCGAAGCCCGTATTAATGTGATTGCCCCTGATCAATCCACGATGCTCACGTATACCATTCATATCGTAAGAAGTGAAAGCCAATCAGACTGTACAGAATTAAAAACATTGAGTGTTGATGGCCATCATTTATCCTTTAACCCTAGCAACCGAAACTACACATTATCAGTCGGCCATGATATTGATACATTAGATGTCATCGCTGAAGCTAACGATTCTAGATCACTAGTAAACATCGTTGGGCATGAGCAACTTAAAGAAGGCCAAAATGTAATCATAGTAGAAGTACTCGCAGAAAACGGCAGTTCATCATACTATCAAATTTTGGTTGATAAAGATTTAGTGCCAAACCATTTCTTAACGGCAATGCTCATCATTTCGTTCTTTGTATGGATCATCACCGCACTTGCATATTTAATTAGAACATCGGTAAACAACAAAGCTTATCACAACAGAAAACAAACCATCAAATAGGAGGATGATCACATGAATTTATTATCTAGTCTACAGCGCAGCATCCTTGTTTTTTCACTCATAATTATATTTCTTATTTTAGTTTTTATGATGCATAAACTCATCAAAAGAGAACTGATAAAAAGTAAAGAAACAAAAATGTTATCATTAAACACTGTCATCACATTTAAGCAATTTAAACAACTCATAACTTACCGCATCAATCAAGGAGAAAACGCCACATTCTCCTTGATGATGCTCACGATTGACCGTTTTGATCAAATCAGAGATAACGCCTTAGAAACAACCGTCACAGACTACATGCAAGCATTTGGACAAATTCTTGAATACACACTACCCTTAGGCGCAAAATTAACCCAACTAGCTGAAAGAGACAACTTTTTGGTTTATTTACCAGAACACACCGATGAGGCATCTATCCAAACCGTCGCCGAACGGTTTCAAGTCATTTCCCAAAAACCAATTGAGTTAAGCAGTGGCATCAAAATCCAAAAAAGCTTAAGCATGGGCTTTATTACATACCCAAAACAAGCTGATATGTTTGAAACCTTAATTGATCAGTTATATAAGACGTTATACACCGTTAAA
>PWKX01000078.1 GCA_003559585.1 Mollicutes bacterium
TCATTGTTCATGATAGAACGGAAACCTATGATCCTACTGAAGTTCCTGAAGAAGATATCTTAGATATTGAGTTGAAAGACGGTATCTTCAGATATGATAATAGTGTCTTAGTTGCTGTGGCTGATGAAATCAATGTGTATGGGGATACACGCATCTTTGCAACAGAAGATGATATCGATGAGGTTTATGAAGCCTTAACGGCTTACTATGATGAGCATGAGACTTGGGATATTACGGTTGTTGAAGAAAGAGAGACAAATTATTATATTGAAGTCTCACATCAATCAACAGGCGAATCACTTTCAATCAATATCGATGCTAGTTTTATGTATCCAGATGCGATTGACATACAAATCATTTATTATGAATAAAAAAAGGAAGTCACCCAACTTTGGGTGACTTCTTATGAGTTACGCACGTTTCTTTTTGATATGTTCAATCATAAAATAAAGTGGTAAACCAGCTAAAACAAATAACGTCCCGAATAAAGATGCTCTAATGTCTTCAGCAAATGTCGCAATCAGTAATAATAAGGTAATACCGATTGTGATGATTGGTAAGATTGGGTAACCCCAAACTTTATAAGGCCTTTTAGCCTCAGGCATCGTTTTTCTAAAGATGAATAATGAAACAAAGATTAATGTATTAAAGACCAAGGCCCCAAAAGCAACCATTGAGATTAAATCCGTTAAACTAAAAACGAGTAATAAAATCGCCATCACGCCTGAACCAATAATCGCATAAATCGGTGTTTGATACTTTTTATGAACTTTTTTGAACTGATCGATAAAAATACCATCCTGACTCATCGCATAATAAACACGAGGAAACGTCATAATCGAACCATTAAGTGCGCCAAACACCGATATCAACATCGTTGACATCGCTAAATATAACCCAAAAGTTCCAAGCAAATCCATCGCCGCAGGAATCCCGATGAAGTATGATTCATGATCAACCACCATCACTCTAATCTCATCAACCGATAACACTCTAAAAATCGATAAATTAAAAAGCACATAAAGCGCTGTGACTGAGACTAAGGTAATGATTAATGATAACGGAATCGTTTTGCCTGGATTTTTAACCTCACCAGCAACGTTATTTAAATTAGTCCAACCTTCATAAGCCCAAAACGTCGCAATCACCGCAAAACCTGTGGCTGAAAACAATCTAACCCACGAGAACCCCTCAACATTAAACGTCCAATCAATGCTTGCATTACCTAAGAGTAACCCTAAGATTAAAATCAGTAAAATAGGCACAGCCTTCACAACCATTAACACTTTTTGCATTAAAGTACCTAAACGAATACCGAAGAAATTAACCACAGATAAACTTATAATCATGATGGCCGCAATGATAATCTGTGTGGTATTAGATAAGGCAACTTCAAACATATTAAAGGTTAACTCACTTAAGATTTGCGCAAACGCTAAAGCCAACACCGCAATTGAACCACTCGCCAGTAACGCGAAATTCGTAAACCCGCTCATAAACGCTACCGGCTTACCGTAAGCTTTCTTTAAATAAATGTAATACCCACCAGCCTCAGGCATCAAAGCCCCAAGTTCGCCGTAAATCAAAGCATACATCAAGGTGATTAAACCACCAAGTAACCAAACAAGTAAAGCATGTGAGACAGAAAATCCAACACGCATTAAAACGTGTGAACCCACAAAGAATATCCCTGAACCGACCATGATGCCTGTTAAAATTGACACACCCCCGAAAATCCCTATATCCCTTTTAAGCGGTTGTTTTTTTTGCATAAAAATCGTCTCCTTAAAATAGATGTGTTATTGCTTTTATATGATATCATAAGCATTAAAGCAGTAAAAATGATATGGTTTAAAAAAACCTTTATAAAGCATTCATGGTATAATTTATATAAATAAAAGTAGAAGGGATGATTTAATGTCTTTGTATGATGCGTTCCTTAAAAACATCACCTCACCACGTATCAAAGAAAAATTCGCAGACATCTTAACCTTTGTAGAAGAAACCTATCCAGAGTTAACACCCGTGATAAAATGGAACCAACCTATTTTTGTCCATGAAAAAACCGCGATTATTAGTTTTTCAACAGCCAAAGCACACATCAATGTTGGCCCAGAAGTTGTCGCGTTAAATAGATTTGAAGACCGTATTTTAAAATGTGGATATAAACGCACAAAAATGCTCTTTCAAATCAAAGAAAAAGATCCCATTGATTATGATTTACTCAAAGACATCATCGACTTCAACATCGAAGATAAACGTGGCATGACAAGCTTTTGGCGTAAAGACACATAAAAACTCAGCATTTGCTGAGTTTTTCAGACTGAAGACAAACCCCTATCTTTGAAACACAAGGATAGGGGTTTTTGATTTGAAGATTAATGTTTTAGCAAAACGATCAAAAAAAGGCCTAATTTTACATAAAAACAAAGAAACAATAGAAGCATTATCTAGGTAATTAGCAATTTTCTTCATATTTTGGCAGGCCGAAGTAAGCAACGTCTGCATCGTTGCTTTTTTAAGACCCCGGTAGCGGATGTATCTTAGAGTATGAAGTTCTTTACTGTCCGCAAAGCTTCTCTCAACCGTTTCACCACGTCTTCTATAAAGTCCTTTACCATAATCGGTTTTCTTATTAAGTTGAAGTTAATCGTAATGATCTTCCCATAGATGTCTAGTGATGAGTTTCGTCGGTTGTGTAGGAGAAAGACACGTTTTTGCGAGGGGACAAGACTGACATATGCCTTTATCACAACGATACTCCTTATTGCCATTTTTACGAATATTTCTATAACTTAGTATTTGATCATTAGGACAAATAAAGTAATCGTGCATCTTAATATAGATGAAGTCTTTTTTAGAGTAGCCTTTGGCATTTTTACTCGCACCTTTGCGCTTATAACCTAACACACCATAGATTTGATTAGAGACTAAAAAATGACTAATTTCATTGGAGACATACCCAGCATCAAGCGCAAAGGCTTGGGGCCATAAACCGTATCGCGCTTTAATCGCATTCACTCTATCAATAAACGGTTGAGTATCATGGACATTACCCGGTGTGACATGAGAATCAAGAATAATATTCGCTTTTCCATCCACCGTTCGGTGTTCTAAGTAATAAAAGCCTTCTGGTTTGCCTGGCCTATATAAATAGCCACTTTCAGGATCCGTTTTGGATACTTTCCGTTTTTTAACTTCGTTCGTATTATCTGTAGGAGTCCCATCGTCATCATCATCCGTATCATCAAAGGTTTTCTTGCCTAACTTTTCACGTTCTTTATTTACTTCAGATGTAAGTTCTTTTGTGTATTTTTGCGCATCTTTTCGAACATGGCCTTTATTGTATTTCTTCTTATTCGCATTCGCTTTTAGATGGGTTGAATCCGTGAAAAATTCTTGAGCATCAATTAAATTATGTGTGAGCGCTTGTCTTACAATCTCATCAAAAATATCTTGGAAAACGGTAGTCTCTTTGAAACGTCGCTCATAGTTTTTACCGAAGGTTGAAAAATGCGGAACAGGATCGGTAATCTTTAACCCTAAGAACCAACGATATGCCATATTAAGCTTAATTTCTTCAACTGTACGACGCATACTTCTAATGCCAAAGAGATAACTAATAAAGACCATCTTAAACAAGACAACCGGATCAATACTCGGTCTTCCGTTATCTTTACAATATAGGGGTTCAACTAAATCATAGATAAAGTTAAAATCAATATGTTTATCGAGTTTTCTAACCAAATGATTTTCAGGCACTAAATCATCTATAAGTACGAACTCATAGGCTTGCGATTTATTCTTATCTTTCGTCAACATATTATCACATCCTTACACTTCTATTATACCAAAATAACGGCTATTTTTAGCTGTTTAATTCAGTTAGTTTTCCACAGGAAAACTCAAAATAAAAGGAAGCACCCATCGGTCAACACTCGAAGTGTAGATGGTGTGCTTCATATTTATTATACTACTTTTTTACTTAGTTGATTAGTGTTTAAGTCATTAGACTTTGTCTACAGCCTGATTATTATGATGAAGATGTTCAAAGAAGAGATGAGATGAAAAATCGACTTTGTCAAGAATCAGGATTTAAGCTTTTAAGAATTCCTAATAGCTACGCAAGGCGTTATCAATTTGTGAGAGATGTTGTTATAAAAATGCTAAAGTCATAAAAAAAAACCATAAATTATGGTTTTTTTTACTTAATTGAGTTAATCGTCCTCTAATACACCAATCTTAGGGATTCCGTCTAAAACACGTCGACCATGAGGTGAGATAGTGTCTATCTCATGGGTTAAGTCTTGACCTGCTTGAACCGTGTTTTGGTGCTCGCCACCTGTCCAAAGACTAGAATTAGTCACATCATACACATACCCATCAACAGCGATATACGCATTATTTCCATCAGAACCATCATATTGTGCTAATGTTTCAAGTGTAAAGGTCTGTAAGTCGTTTTCTTCATTATTATCTTCATCAACAAGATAGCCTATTTTAGGGACACGGTCTAACATTTCACGACCATGGGTAGATTCTTCATCTAGAACGTCTGTTAAATCTTGACCGGCTTGAACGCGACCTTGATGCTCTCCATCTGTCCATTGTCTAGAGTTTGTGACATCATAAACATAGCCGTCAACGGCAATATAAGCATCCGCGCCGTCTAAACCATCATAGGCAGAAAGTTCTTCTAGAGTGAAGGCTCTTAAATCATCTGGATCAACATCATCATTATCATCCCCATTACAAGCAATTAGAGCAAACGAAGATAACAATAAGATACTCAGTAAAAGCATTTTTTTCATACACATACCTCCTTGTATAATAATTATATCATAATGGTTTCTCTAAGATTCAATGCATGCAATATTTTATGCATTGAACTCAAAACACACAAGAAATCTATGGTATGATAGATTTACACAATAATCCAAGGAGTGGTTATATGAATCTAATGTTTAAAAAACATCGGGGCTTAATGGTTATCATCGGTTTATATATAGTTAATGCTTTAATTTGGCTTCAAGCGACCCCAATCATTAATCAGCCCCTTGATAGTATTCTTCTACAAATCCATGGTGCGAGCATCATCCTTGGATTTACGATTGTCTTTTTTCTTTCAACTAAGAATAAATTAGTTGAATGGCTTTTTAATGGACTTGAAAACAGTTATTTTTATCATAGAGTACTAGCTTTAATATCCTTGTTATTTGTTTTTATTCATGCACAGTTTGCTTACTTGATTGTCCAAATGTTTCGTGAAGCTATTTTCTTAGATGCTAGAGCCATAGGTGCTTTAGCAAGAAACTTGTTTATTGGATTAATTATCATAGCGTTACTTGCTAAATATTTAAAATATGAACATTGGCGCATGATTCACCGTCTTATGATCATACCTTATGTTCTTTCTGCATATCATGCATTTTTACTGAGTTCTTTTCCACTATTCAGTTTTAGCATCATTGGCATTTGGATGATGTTCATGGTCACCACAGGTGTTTTATCATCGCTATATATGATCCTGATCTATCTAAAACGAGGTCTACCTCATAAAGGTATTGTCGATGAGGTGAAACATTTAAACGCTCAAGTGACTGAATTTACCATTAAACATGATGTATCATACCAATATCAAACTGGACAGTTTACGTTCTTAAGATTTATTGATGCTGCTTTAAAAGACCACGCACATCCTTTTACCATCTCAAAGTACACCGATAACACGTTAACGTTTTCTGTTAAAGCGCTCGGTGATCACACAAAAGCCATTCGCGATAACTTAAAAAAGGGAACTAAAGTTCGTTTTAGTCGCGCTTTTGGTCATATGAAGTTTGATGAGTATCAACCTAATCAGGTTTGGATTGCTGGTGGGATTGGCATCACCCCATTTTTAAGCCATCTTAGAAGTGAAAAAACGCCATCACAAAACATTAAACTATACTATGCTGTGAATAAAAAAGAAGAGGCCGTTCATCTTGATTTGCTTGAAACCATGCATCGTCAATACTCTAATTTTTCCTATCAATTAATTGAAAGTGACAAAACTGGATTTTTAACGGCGAAAGATATCGATATAACACAAGGCACCAGTGTGTTCATGTGTGGTCCTAAAATTATGGCTGATACCTTAAAAAAACAACTTAAAAAAGACCATAAAAAGCTTGATCTAACCGTTGAAGCTTTCAGTTTTACAGGCACATTGGCTGAAGATGTCATCTCTAAGATTCAGCACATATTACCACGTCTAAGTAAGCAAAGTTAATCTAGACAAATGGTAATGACAATAAAAAAACCTCATGCAGCGCGCATGAGGTTTTTATCTATAGTGCTTTAAGATAATGTGATATTTCCCAAGGTGTCACAATTTTTCGGTATTCAGACCATTCTTTTTCCTTAGCGCTAATAAACTTTTTAAAGACATGCTCACCTAAGGTTTCCTTCATTAAAGATGAAGATTTAAACGCTTTAACGGCGTCTTTTAAATTTTCAGGTAAGTTCTCAACCCCTAAAGCTTCACGTGAATCTCGATTTAATTGATATAAGTTTTCAGAGATTGGCTTGACGTGGTCATACTTATGTTTAATGCCGTCTAAGCCAGCCGCTAAAATGACACTCATCGCTAGATATGGATTAGCCGCAGGATCGGTTGATCTAATCTCTGTACGTGTAGCTTTTTCTCTTACAGAAGGAATCCTTATCATCGCCGTACGGTTGGCATCACTCCAAGCCACATAGATAGGGGCCTCATAACCTGGGACTAAGCGTTTATATGAGTTAACGATTGGGTTTGTGATGGCGGTGAAACTTCTAGCATGTTTGATGATGCCGGCTAAGAAGTACTGACAATCATCTGATAACTGATAAGGCTTTGTTTTATCATAAAAGATGTTGTCACCGTTTTGATTGGTTAAAGAACAATTCGTATGCATGCCTGAGCCATTAACACTTTGGATTGGTTTTGGCATAAATGTGGCATGTAAGTTATGCCTTTTAGCCACGTTTTTAACCACAAGCTTAAACGTTTGAAGTTGATCGCATGCTTCTAAAGCATCATTAAACTCAAAATTAATTTCGTGTTGTGATGGGGCGACTTCGTGATGAGAAGCTTCCATGGAGAAGTTGAGCTTTTGAAGTTCTAAGACAATATCACGTCTACATGTCTCAGCCCCATCAACAGGTGCTAAATCAAAATAACCACCATGATCATTAAAATCTAAGGTTATCTCGCCATTAGCGTCATGCTTGAATAAGAAAAATTCAGGTTCAACCCCAATTTTAAACTTATCATAACCCATCTTAGTCATCGCTTTTAAATTTTTCTTTAAAATAAAACGCGGGTCACCTTCAAACGGTTCACCGTTTGGTAAGTATACATCACAAATGAGTCTTGCGACTTTACCATACATACTGTTTTCAAAGGTTAAAATAAGCCACGTATTCACATCAGGTCTTAAATACATATCAGCTTCTTCAATCCTTGCAAAGCCATCAATCGATGACCCATCAAACATCACCTTATTATCTAAGGCATCCTCTAAGCCATTAATTGGTATTTCCACGTTTTTTATCGTGCCATGAATATCAGTGAAGCATAATCTAATATACTTGACATCGCGTTTTTTAGCATCTTCTAAAACACGGTCTTTTGTCCACATTATGAAAACCCCTTTTCCTTTTTCATTCATTATATAAAAATATTTTCAGGTACACAAACTTTTTTTCAGTTATGAAAAAACAAGAAATCGTCATAAAGGTCTTTGTTTAGGCTTGAAAAGCAAAGTGAAAAAAACATCCCATATTTCATTCAGTTCTTGAAAAAATAATTATGGTTAAAATGTGTCGTTTTCCATGATTAAAACAGCCAAAATCTAAAAAAACCGAAATAAATGACGATTAACTGTTAAAATGTCAGTATAATGAAGAAGACAGCATGAATATTGTTTATGAATCAATGTTAAAGTGAGGCACTTATATGCAAACCATTATTGAAACGAAAGATTTATGTAAAGATTATCAACACGTGCGTGTGACCAAAAACTTAGACCTAAGTATTTATGATGGTGATTTCACTGTCATCATGGGTGCTTCAGGCAGTGGTAAGTCGACATTGCTATATTTATTAAGTGGGATGGAAAAAGCTTCTAGTGGAGAAGTTAAATTTTTAGATACTATTTTTACCTCAGATGTCTCAGATCACACTTTATCCCATGTCAGAAAATTTCATATGGGCTTTGTCTTTCAAGCGATGCACTTAGTACCGACACTGAGTGTTTTTGAAAATGTCACAGTACCTAGGTCTTTAACGATTAAGGATAAACCTAAATTAAAAGAAAAAGCCACATCATTATTAGAATCGTTTGATGTCTTTACTCATGCGCATAAGTATCCTAGGGAACTCTCAGGCGGTGAACAACAAAGAGTTGCAGTCGCAAGAGCACTCATTAATGCACCTAAAGTCTTATTCGCAGATGAACCCACAGGTGCTTTAAATTCATCGTCTAGTGAGCAAGTGCTTAATTTACTCAGTCGGTTACATCATGAGGGTCAAAGCATTGTGATGGTCACGCACGATTTAAAAGCGGCGGCTAGAGCAAGCCGCATCATCTTTTTAGTTGATGGGCGTGTTGATGGTGAACTAAGATTAAAACCATATTTAGAAGATGATCTCAAAACAAGACAAGCAACCATCTTTAACTTTTTAAAGGCTAAAGGATGGTAAGATGCGTCAACTATATCAGTTTATTAAAGGTGATGTGATGCATCACAAAGCTCAGGCGATTGCTAGTATCATTATTTTAACGTTAACGTGTACGTTACTTTTTAGTGCGTTTGCTCTACTTCATAATGCCTCAACGACCGTTGATGAAACCTTAGATGAGGCACAAACTTCTGATTTGATGCTGTGGTTTGATGAATCAGTGCATGATGTGGCTAATTTTAAACAGTATTTTGAAGGTTTAGATGATGTCAAAAGCGTTCAATCAAATCAAATGATGTTTATTACAGGTGGTGTTTTTCATAACGAGAAGGTTTTAGATTCAGGTGAAATGGTGTTTGCTAAATATCAAAAGAAACATTCATTGAACCACTTAAGGGTGATTGAAGGCGCACAAACGTTAGCTAAAGGTGAGATGTTTATCTCTTCAGCGTTTGCTTACGCTGAAGGGATTAATGTTGGTGATGAGATTAGGACTGGTTCTAATCAACAAGAACCTCTTACTGTAAGTGCGATTGTGTTTGACCCTATTTATAGCAGTGAATTTATGCCGCCAAGACTTTGGCTTCATGAAGATGATTTTAATGCGTTAAACAATGCTCAAGATCATCGTTATATGACCATAGAAGTGTTGCTTTATGACAGAAGTGAAACCAATCATATATGGGAAGGTTTCATCTTAGAAAATCCTAACTATATGGGTTATCGTTTAGATTATGATACCGTCCATTCAGGGCATTCGATGCTACTTAATATCATGGGGGCTAGTTTGCTTGGGTTTTCTATTATTTTAATCTTTGTTGGTCTTTTTATTGTCTATAGTTTAATCAAACGCCATGTCTTTAAAACCATGACAACCACCGGAATTTTAAAAGCGATCGGTTTTGATCAAAAACTGTTGCGTCTTAGCCATAGCTTGAAGTTTATCTTAATAGCTATAATGTCGTTTACGTTAGCTTTTGGTTTAGGGTTTTTGATGTTACATGTTGTCTCGAAATTTATGCTTAGAAATCTAGGGTTGTCTGCCAGTGATTTAAACGTGGCATTTAGTTTTTTTATCATGGTAAATCTTATGTTAGTGTCTATTTTTGTTTTTAGTTATCTTGCCACAAAAAAGATTAAACATATTAGCCCAGTTCAAGCTTTAAATGATGTTAAAGATTCAAAAACAAAACCTAAAAAACTAAAAGCTTTAAGAACACCTTCTAAACCATTAGGGTTATATTTAAGTCTCAAACAACTCACACAAAAAAAAGCACAGGCTTTGTTTGTTATAATGTTGCTTTTCTTTACCGCTTTTTCAATCTATTATGGTGCGGTTGGAATTAAGTCACTAGAAGCTTCTTTTAATAATATGCCTTATTGGGGTGAGGATAACCGTGATCTTACTTTAAGGTTTCCTGCCAATGTTGATGACACTGACAAACAGATGCTTAAAGAGGCGGTCTTAGACCATGATACCGTTGAAGGCGGCTCGTGGTTTGATGAAATCAGTGCTTCAATCAATCAAAATAATCAAAATATGATGTTAAGTGCCTTTGTTTATAGTGATTTTGATCGTCTTGGCCTCATGCATTTATCAGGACGTTCACCAAAAAATGTTGATGAAGTCAGTATATCAACGGTGATTGCAAGCACCTTTGATGTTAATCTTGGTGATACGCTAACCGTTTACCTCAAAGGTGAAGAACAAGACTTTGTCGTCGTAGGCATTTATCAAACCGTTGTGCATATGGGTAGAAACATTAGACTTATTTATTCTGATGAAGAGCCGTTTGGGTCTTACTTAGTAAAAACAAACTCAACTGAGTCGTTTTTAGCGAGTTTTAAGGAAACGTTTGATTCGCGCAATATCACAGTCACTTTAGGCAGTGACATTCAGCATGTCTTTGATTTGATTCAAACAATCACCTCACCGGTGATGGTGTACTCGTGATTGTTTTCTTCTTTATTTGGTTAAGCACACGTGCTATTAAACAAATCTCAGTGCGTTATTTAATCAGTGATTAACGCTCAATAACGCATAAAAAACACCCTGTCAGCTTAAA
>PWKX01000057.1 GCA_003559585.1 Mollicutes bacterium
AGGGTGTTTGGATTATCAGGTAGCGGAAAAAGCACCATCACGCATGCCAAACATAACGGTAAATACGATATTGAAGTCCTACATGATGATGCCTTTATCATTGAAAATGATCACTTGTATGCGGTATCCTTAGAACCATCTTACTTTGATAAAGTTCAAGACTACCCAACCAACAGTAACGATAACCGTTACTTACTAACCGTGCAAAACGTTGGTGCGACGGTTGATGAAAATAACCTGGTTGTGCCTGTAACTGAAGACATTCGTAATGGAAATGGTCGCGCGGTTAAAAGTAAGTTTTGGACACCATCAAGAGCTTACAAGTTTAACCATCCACTAAACAGCATCTTTTGGATCATGAAAGACGATACACTACCACCCCTTCTAAAAGTCAACAACGCTGCCTTAGCGGCTACGATGGGGGCAACTTTAGCCACAAAAAGAACGAGTGCTGAAGAAGGTGCCGATCCAAATGAATTAGCCTTTGTTCCATACGCCAATCCATTTAGACTCTACCCACTCAGCAAAGATTATGACAATTTTAAACACTTATTCAACAATCAAAACGTTGATTGTTATATCATCAATACAGGTTTCTTTGGCGATAAAAAAATCAAACCACAAGACACCTTAAACGCCATTGAAGGCGTGGTTGAAAACCGCCACACCTACACCCCGTTTTTAAACTCCGAAATGATCAGTGTGGCCGAGGTTGAAGGCTTTGCGTTATCACCTGATCAAACATACCTCAACAACTTTAAAGCACGCATGAAAAAAAGAATGGATTTCATTAAGGGATTAACAGGCGAAGACATGTTACCTGATGAGGCATCCTCAGTTATCCATGCTTTGATTAAAGCTTCTGAAGGTGATCACTCATGAAAGATTTTATCGCACAGAGCTCTGTTGGTAAAGAAATAGTCGATGTTGTCTTTGAAGCGGCACAAGGCGCCATAAAAGCCACAAAAGAACACGGTGATGACGCCGTTGTTAATGGCGCCTTTGGTACCTATTTTAAAGAAGATGGATCGTTTTTAACCTTTGATACCGTCTACCGCACCTTTGACCGCATTCCTGATTTCCAAAAAGCAAAGTATGCCTCTTCTATTGCTGGACCAAGCGAGTTTCAAAGCGCGGTCAAAGATTGGTTGTTCACATCAGCCGGTCTAGACATCAACGCTGATGTCATCGCCACCCCTGGTGGAACCGGTGCATTATCTTCTACCATCAAAAACGCTTTAGACCGCGGAGAAACCGTGATTCACCCCGATATTGGGTGGGGGCCTTATAAAACCATCGCTAAAGAGATGCAAAACCCTGTGGCCTACTATCAACTGTTTGATGGCGATCAGTTTAATTTAGAATCCTTTAAAGAAACTTGTACAAAAGTCATGAAAGACCAAGGCAAAGTTTTGGCCTTTATCAACGACCCCTGTCAAAATCCTACTGGTTATACCATGCGGGAAGATGAATGGGACGATCTCTTGACTTTTATCAATGAACTCTCAGAAAAAGGCCCATTCATCTTACTGCATGATGTGGCATACATTGACTTCAACAAACTTGGTGATGATTATAAACGCATATTTGAGCGTTTCAATAAAATGAGTGACAACGTTTTAACCGTGATTGCTTTTAGTGTTTCTAAAACATTAACGGCTTACGGCATGCGCGTTGGCGCACAGGTGTTGATTTCAAACAACGAAAAACAACGCAAGATGTTTAATCACGCGTGTGGCAATACCGCCAGAGGCGTTTGGTCGACCGTTAATAACGGTGGCATGATGGCGTTTGCCAGCATCGCTCATAACCAAGAAATCAAACAAGCTTATTTAAATGAAAAACAACAGTTCGTCACCTTACTTCAAGAACGTGCGGACATATTAATCGAAGAAGCTCAAGCGATTGATTTACCGATTTATCCCTATCATGAAGGGTTCTTTTTAACCATTAAAATTGATGATCACGTCGTTAAAAATGAATTGCATTTAAAATTAAAAGACCACAACATTTTCTTCGTCAATGTTTACGGCGGATTAAGGGTGGCGTTATGTTCGATTCCTAAGCAAAAATTATATGGCCTTGCCAAACGGATCAAAGATGTCCTTGATTCCATTGTTGAGCAACAAGATGAACAAGAAGAAAGCGTACCACAAGAACAAGCAGAAAACAGCGTCACACCATAAATAAAAAAACGTCCTTTGAAGATATACAATCATCTTAGGACGTTTTATTTTGAGCTTTTTTGATGATATCAATCACAGTCGTAACTTTATCTTGTGCGCTCATGTCTGTCACATCAAGGACGTGGCTTTTCTTAAACTGATGTTTAAAATAGGTAAGTTGTCGTTTGGCATACTGTCTTGAGCGTTGTTTGATGAGAGATTTGGCATCGTCTAACGACAAAACCCCATCAAAATAAGCGAAACACTCCTTATACCCGATCGCTTGAGAGGCTGTTTTTGAAACATCGCCACGGTCATATAATTGCTTAGCTTCTTCTAATAAGCCGTTATCAAACATTTGTGAAACACGCGCGTTGATGCGGTCATATAAGGTTTGACGGTCCATGGTTAAAACGATTAACACATATGGATAAACAACCTTTTCTTGATTGATTTGCTGGCTTCTTGGCGCGCCTTGATCCACTCTGTTTAATGCTTGGATGACCCGTTTTCTATTGTTGGGGTGCACGTTGTTAGCCGTTGCTTGATCGACAGCTTGAAGGGTTTGATATAACGTGTCGTTAGATAGGTGTTCATAAGCTTTTTCAACCGTATCATCACGGTAGGCTTGATCGAAATTAAAATCATGGACCACGCTTTTAATGTAAAAGCCTGTGCCCCCTACAATGAGAGGCAGTTTGTCGCGGGATTTAAAGGTTTCAATCAAAGACCGCACATCTGCTTGATAGCGAGCCACGCTGTAAGCTTCACTAGGATCTAAGATGTCAATCATATGATGTGGGACTTGTTTGGCTTCTTCTTCTGTAATTTTCGCCGTGCCAATGTCCATGGTTTGATAGATTTGCATGGCATCACCAGAGATAATCTCGGTGTTAAAATATTGGGCCACATCTATCGATAAAGCGGTTTTACCAACGCCTGTTGGCCCTGTGATAATCACAATCATGATTGAATCCGCTCAAACATATTTTCTAGTTCATACAAACTCATATGTTTAATGGTTGGACGGCCATGTGGACAAGTATATGGGTTTTGACAGGCGTTTAAGTCTTTAATAAGTTTGGTTACTTCATGTTTGTTGATATAGGTATTGCCTCTAATAGAGTGTTTGCACGATAAATCTTTAGCCAGTTGATCAACGATGTCTTCAATGTTTAACGCATCTTCTTCGAGCAAGGTTTTAATCATCGTCTCAGCGTATGCTTGTTCGAGGTTTTTTCTAAACCAACTTGGAACACCTTTGATGTTTAAGGTAGTTTGATTGGATACCTCTGTATCTAACCCCATCGTTTCAAGCGTTGGTTTAATGGTCTTATAAGCGGTCATTTCATGATTTGATAACTTGATTTCTAAAGGCGTCAACAAGGTGGTTTGATGTGTGCTTTCTTGAGACATCTTGTTTAGGTAAGTTTCATAACGAATTCTTTCAGCCGCAGCATGTTGGTCCATGACATACATGCCTTTTTCATTTTGAAATAAAAGATACGTCCCATGTAGTTGGCCAATATAATCTAGATGGGGTAAAGTTCTTTTGGGTGGTTCAGTGCTTGGCTTTGAATTTCCCTGAGTGGTGTTTGCCTTAGAGGCAGGTGATTGTGTCGCTGTGTCTTTTTCTTCTTGAGGGGTTTGTTCATCTAACGATGAAAAATCCATGGTTTTTTGTTCACGTTTTTCTTTAGAAAAAGGCATCTCAGAGATGTGTTCTACTGTGCTGATTGTGTTGTTCAGCGTATCGGTAATCAGTCGTTCTAAGGCTTGTGATTCAGAAAACTTAACATCGAGTTTTTGCGGGTGAATATTCACATCAATGAGCAGTGGGTCAACGGTAATATTTAAGTATAAAATCGGGTATTTATGTACCGGAAGATAGGTTTTAATCGCGCGCATCACAGCGTTTGTTAATCGGTCATTTCTAAACAAACGACGATTGACAAACAACATCATATGATGTTTACTAGATCGGTTATAATACGGTTTAGCGATGTAACCATGAATGCTAAAGTATTGGTTTTTCGCTTCAAAAGGCAGTAAGTTTTTGATGATATCAATTGGATATATTTGATGTAATATTTTTAGCACATGACCATCACCGGCGGTTTTTAATAACACCTTTTTATTATTGGTAAGTTTAAAGGCGATATTCGGGTGTGATAACGCGAGTTTATTAACATGCTCAACGATTAATGACAACTCTTTTTGTTCGCTTTTTAAATGCTTTAACCGTGCTGGGGTATTATAAAACAAGTGTTTAACTAAGATATGCGTGCCTTTTTTCGCCTGACCGGCAGATGATTCAATCACTTGATTGTTGCGGATGATGCGTTTATGACCTGGTTCATCGGTGGGTGATGATTCAATCTCAACGTGGGCAACACTACCAATAGAAGGTAACGCTTCGCCTCTAAAACCTAAAGAAGCGATGTGATGTAAATCGTGATGGGTTTTAATCTTACTGGTCGCGTGACGTTTAAAGGCAAGATTTAAATCATCTTCATCCATACCATCGCCATCATCAAACACACGGATTTCTTTTAATCCGGCTTCTTTTAATTGAATATCAATCTGTTTAGCTTGTGCATCGATTGCATTTTCACATAACTCTTTGATGACGCTGGCCATGTTTTCTACCACTTCACCAGCCGCAATCATATTAGACAAAGTCTCATCTAATTGTCTTATGTTTCCCATCGGCATCACCTGTTTTCTATGTTTATTGTATCACGTGTTTAACTGAAGAAAAAGAAGCATATAACCTTAATGCTTCTTTTTAATGAGGGCTTTTAATTGATAGAGTAACTCTAAAGCTTCAAAAGGTTTCATGTCATCTGGGTTGATCGCTTGTAGTTTTTTAACAACGTCGCTTTCTTCTTTGGGTGCTTCTTCTTTAAACGTTTCCTCAGCGATAGTAAAAAGGTTTAAATCGTGTTTATTTGATGACTCTAACGACTTTAAAATGTGTTCACTTCGATTAATGAGTGGCCGCGGTAAATTAGCCAATGCCGCCACGTTAATCCCATAAGACTTATCGGCTTTCCCTGGTTTAACTTTATGATGGAAGGTGATGCTGCCATGTTCTTCTTTCGCACTAACATGCACATTGGTTAATAAAGGCAATTGTTCTTCTAAATTGGTTAACTCATGATAATGGGTAGAAAACAACGTTTTAGCACCAATTTCTTGATGGATGTATTCAATGATTGCCTGGGCAATCGCCAGGCCATCATATGTAGAGGTGCCTCGCCCAATTTCATCAAAAATGATCAATGAATCTTTGGTGGCGTATTGAATTGCATGATTGGCATCAAGCATTTCAACCATAAACGTTGATTTACCACTGATTAAATCATCGCTAGCCCCAATTCTAGTAAAAAGCTGATCAAAAACGGGTAATGTTGCTTTTTTAGCAGGGACAAAACAACCAATTTGAGCCATAATCGCAGTCATCGCTAGCTGACGCATGTAGGTTGATTTACCACTCATATTAGGTCCGGTGATTAATAATATATCGGTCGCATCATCCATGATGATATCGTTAGGAATAAAGGGCGTTTCCATCACCGTTTCCACAATGGGGTGGGTTGAAGCTTCGATGTTGATGGTGCGCTTATCAGTTAAGGTTGGTCTAATCAAATTCAGTTGTTCACTGATGGTAGAAAACGCCAAATACATGTCAATCTCACTGATGATCTCAGCGTTTTGTTGGACAATGGTGATGATCTTTCGCATGTTGTCTCTGAGCTCAATAAATAACGCGTACTCTCGTTTCACGCTTTTTTCTTCACTCGATAAAATGATGTTTTCTTTTTCCTTTAAGGCCTCGGTGATATACCGTTCAGCATTGGCTAAGGTTTGTTTGCGAACATAACCAAAGGAGTCCTTCACATTCGCAATTTGTCCTTTTGGGACTTCAATGTAATAACCAAACACGCGGTTATACCCAATTTTCAACTTCTTAATGCCTGTTTTATCGCGTTCTTTAATTTCAAGCTCTTTTAACCAGTCTGAAACATTTAAATGAATATCACGCAAATCATCTAAATCATCATCATACCCTTTTTTAAACATCCCACCTTCTTTGATGGTGAGTGGCACATCATCTTTTAATGCTTGTTTTAATAACGTATGGGTGTCTTTTAAATCGTCAATGCGATCAGCCAGTTCGTGTGCGTATGGCAAGGTTAGCTTACGAAGTTCTTCTTTAAAAGCCGGCAATACTTCTAGTGATTTTCTTAGTTGTAATAGGTCTTTGGCGTTGGTGTTGCCATATGAAATACGGCCGATGATGCGTTCTAAATCATAAACCTGGGTTAGTGAAGATTTAAGCGTTTCAGCGACCATAAAATCTTCATTAATCGTTTCAATGAAATCATAGCGTTTATTTAATGTCTCTTTGTTTAAGATTGGTCTTAATATTTGACGTTTTAAAAACCGAGCCCCCATGGCTGTTTTGGTTTTATTCAACAACCAAAAAAGTGAGCCATTTTCTTGGTTTTTAAGCATGGTTTTTGTAAGTTCTAAATGTCTGATTGTATTGGCATCTAACTTCATGATGGCGGTTGGTTCGATGGCTTTAACATCTTTAAGATGCAAAAGCATTCGTTTTTGTGTTTTCATGATATAGCTTAATAAGCGACGGACCGTCTTTTTTTCATCAAGGGTTTCTAAGTGATCATAAAGATGTGTAAAGGTCTCATCAATCGTGGTATCGGTGTGGATGGACAGATGAATGCCTTCTTTGTCCACAAAGCCTTTGATGTAGGGTTCAAAGGTTTTATGAGCAATGACGATTTCCTTAATTGATAACGTCGAGAGTTCTCCGATGAGAATGTTTTGGTCTTTTGGTAGTTTAAGTGCGTACATTTCACCTGTTGATAGGTTTAAAGTCGCAATGGTATAACTGTATTCACTTAAGCCAATGCTGGCTACAAAATCTTCAGCCGCTTTGGCTTCATCGATGTTGGTACCAGGGGTAATGATTCTAATGACATCACGGTTCACAAGTTTTTTACCATTACCGGCGGCTTCGGTTTGTTCACAAATGGCAACTTTATATCCTTTGTCGATCAATCGAGAAATATAAGCATCACTGGCGTGGTGTGGGACCCCACACATCGGGACTTTCTCAGCGCCACCGTCACGTTCGGTTAACTGAATTTCTAGTTCTTTAGAAGAGAGTAAAGCATCTTCAAAGAACATCTCATAAAAATCGCCCAATCGAAAAAAGACGATAGCATCGCTATGGTCTTCTTTTATCTTTAAGTATTGTTGGATCATCGGGGTATAAGCAGCAGCGTCTTTAGCCATAAATGTTAGCTCCTCTAAATAAGATCAAACATGACGATGATGATGACAACCGCCAAAATGATGAGGCTGATGACCAAATTACGAATGTTGCGTTGTTTCTTTTTGCGCTCAACGTTATATTTATGGGCGATGTCTTCAAAGGTTGCTTCATACAAATAATCTTCAACGTTGATGCCTTCAAATATTTTCAGTGCGGTTTCTTGTACCGGCACAGATTGGGCTTGACGTTTTAATAAGATGTATTCAATCATGTCAACTTTTTTAAGTTCAATTGAAACATTCACGCGGTGTTCTTTAGCGTAATGTTCTAAATCCAAGATGCTTTTTTTCTGCAAACGTTCTTGTTCGCTTTCATTTAAATCTAGTTTTAAAGCGATGATTTCAATTAATTGTTGTTTGTTGATCCGTCTTGGAATATTAACGTCGTATTTCTTTCCAAGTTCTCTAACATCACTTAAGGTCATCGCATGAGATAATACTTCTTTTGCTTCGCTGATGAGAGCCCCTTCAAAATAACCAGGGGGTTCAAAATAGATTTCATTTAAACTTTCTTTCATTGTTTCATAGCCTTCTGATTCTTTACGCTGATATTTCATGGTCAAGTTTTGTAGTTTAACAAACTCTAAAGAGTTAATACCCAGTTCATTACGGTTTTGAATGATGATCGTCCAAAAATCACGTTTATACTCAGCAACGTCAATATCGATGCCATATGATTGGGCAAGTTTTTCTAGTTGAAAAATCGTAAACGAATCAAACCATTTTAAACGATGTTTCATTTCATCTGAAAACTTATCATCGTTTTCAGCATTAGCGATAACGGGGGCTATATTTTTTCGAATAAGTGCTTTATGAAGATAATTCGGTAAGTAAATTTCCTTGTTTTTTAAGTACTTCACAATTTCATGTGCAGGAATGACAACAAACGTTTCAACCAATTTATCAATGCGAACTTTTTTGTTGTTCAGTTCAATGGTGTCATCTTTTTTTAATTTGTTTTTCATTGTTGCCCTCCTCTACAAAATCATGCTTATTCTTTAATTATACAACAGTGCTCTATCTAAATCAATCTGAAGGTGTTTATTTTCGCTTTAATTCAGCGTTTAAAGCATCTTCAATCATCTGAAACATCATTTGAACGGTGGTGTTCACATCTGATTGTAGTGTTAAATATTGTTGAACAGGCACTTGATTTTTAAGTTCATTTAAAGCATCTTCATACACCGTCTTTTCATCTAACGGTGTTTCCTGTTGGGCATGCGTTGCTTGAACGAGCCGTTTTTGCTTATCAAGCATGCGCTCATAGGCTTGTTTAAACGCTGGTGAGTTTTCGATGACTTGTTCTAAAGCTTGGTATGCTTTAACGGTATCATCCTCTTTTAAATGGTTAATTAAAGCGTCAAATGACTTCATGTAATTCCCCTTTTAAAAACCATGTTTTGGCTTCAGTGACTTTAACTTTCACAATTGATCCAGTTAAAGAAGCTGGTGCTTTGAAGTTAACAAGTTTATTATGTTGTGAATAACCAGCTACAATATCGGCTTGTTTTTTACTGACACCTTCGACAAGTACATCAACCACAGCATGTTCAAAGCGTTGCGAGCCTTTTAAATACCCGGCATTGATAACTGCGTTTAATCTTTGCAGACGTTCTTTTTTCTCTTCATGCGACACATTGTCTTCATATGAGTAAGCAGGGGTCCCTTCTCTTGCTGAGAAAATAAAGGTGAAGGCCCCTTCAAAATCGACCTGTTTTACCAAATCAAGGGTTTGTAAAAAATCTTGCTCTGTTTCACCAGGAAAACCAACAATGATATCGGTGGTTAATGAAACATCAGGGATGTGTTTTTTAATCGTTTTAACCAAATCAAGGTAAGATTCTTTGGTGTACTTCCGGTTCATCTTTTTTAAAACAGCGTTGCTGCCTGATTGTACAGGCAGATGAATGTGTGGCATCATGTTGTTGTGTTTAGCGATAGCTTTAATCGCCGCTTCATCAAAATCATTAGGGTGTGATGTGGTGAAGCGCACCCTCGGTATATCTAAGTGCCCCAAAGCTTCTAACAAATCAGCGAATGTATAGCGCTTATCTTTAAAATCACGGCCGTATGCGTTCACGTTTTGTCCTAATAAAGTCACTTCATTGTAGCCAGCCTCAGCTAAGTTTTTCACTTCTTCAATGATGCTTTCTGGCGCTCTTGAACGTTCTTTACCTCTTGTGTACGGAACCACACAATAGGTACAAAACTCATCACAACCAAACATGATATTCACCCATGCTTTGCTGTCATGATCACGTTTTTTCGGTAAATTCTCAACAATGCTGCCTTCATCAGAAAAAACTTCAATCACCCGTTCTTTACCGAGTAAGGCTGTTTCAATATACTCAGGTAACTTGTGAATATTATGGGTACCAAAAATCAAGTCGACATAAGGGTATTTCTCCAATAACGTGTTGGTGATGTTTTCTTCTTGCGGCATACAGCCGGCCACGCCCAAGATAAGGTCTGGGTTGGTTTTTTTATATTGTTTTAAGCGTCCTAATTCACCAAACACTCTGTTTTCAGCGTTTTCTCTAATCGCACAGGTGTTCAACAAAATAAAATCGGCATGGTTTTCACGGTTGGTTTCCTTAAAACCAAGGGCTTCTAAAATGCCTTTAATCGTTTCACTGTCTGCCTCATTACCTTGACAGCCATAGGTTTGAATTAAGTAATGCTTGCCCACACCAATATCTTTAATGTTGATGTGTTCGTTAAAATCTATTGTATCAACGGTTTTTTTAAGCCGTTTACGTGCTGATTTTGTGGATGGTTTTTGAAAATATTGTCCATAATCTTTTTTCATGGTATCACCTATTAATCTGTATATTTGATCGGTGTGATGGTTTTTTTCTCCAAATCCAGTAAGACACCGTTAACTTGCTGGGCATGGTCTTCTTCCGGTTTTAAACGCACTGGTAACCCCGTTAAAAACTTTTGTAATACAAGGTTTTTATCAGCACCTAAAATGCCATACTTAGCGCCACACATCCCACAATCAGTGATGTATAAAGAGCCTTTAGGCAACCGCATCGCATCATTTGTGGCCACATGGGTATGCGTCCCTAGTATCGCATCAACACGGCCATCTAAATAATGACCAAGCGCCAGTTTTTCACTGGTAGCTTCGCCGTGCACATCAACAATGATGTGATCTGAATCAATGGTTTTTAAGATGGCATCCAACCCTTCAAAGGGATTATTTAGTGGGTCGTTC
>PWKX01000168.1 GCA_003559585.1 Mollicutes bacterium
AGCCAGTATCTCGTCGCCGTATTCTTCCTCGACCAGTACGCCCTCGGGATGAATGTCCCGGAAAATTTGGCATCGGCACATCATTACCATATACAGTTCGTCGATGCCTGCGCCACACGCTGGACATTCTTGCGTCAGGTTCTGATCTCTCACGCTTCTCGCCTCGCTTTCTCGCCCTCGTGGATGTATACCCCTGCTAGGTCTGCGATGTCCTTCCTGTAGTGATTGGCCCACAGTCGGCCCACTTCGCCGTCGCCGATGCTCATCAGTTCGTACATATCCGCCTCGCACACGACTTCCATCAGCAGGTCGTTGAACAGGTCCCGGTCAAGGGTGATCGTGTGGTCTGTCGGCGCCTCCTGCGCCTGCCTTATCTCTCCAATGGTCGGCCCGCCAGTATCGGGGTCGTCACCGGTTATATCTTCCCAATGATTCTGCAGGTCTACCATTAAGACATGAACGTCGTCGCCCCAATCCTCTGAGGTGCCATCGGGGAAACACACATGACCTCGTTCATAGTCGGTTATCAACATAGACAGGCGATCGTAAAGATTCTTCCTAGTCCACATCATCCCATCTCCTCTCGGTTCAGGTATCCCATAAGCGGACACGCAATACACGACCACCCCTGCTTGTCCCTGTCGTGCGTTGGGCATATAGCACACGGCAGGATAACCTCCCCGCAGTCGTCACACATGAAGGGCGCCATGGATATGATGGTGCGTTCGTTTACTTGCTCGCAGAATGGGCATATTTCCTCGAACGGGGCGACGGGTACCCACTCTCCCCATGGATATTCGATTTCTCTATTCATCATCGTACCCTCCTCGCATCTAGCGACCCGCAGTTCGGGCACATGATATGCTCACACGCCTCGTACTCTGCAAGCCACAGCGTATCGCATCGGTTGCATTCCCACTCGTCTTCGGGTAGGTGAAAACCGTTTCTGATATACATCGCAGTCCTACCTCCTTGTCATCACCTTTCGATAGAGAACACATGCTTCAGGAAGTCGTGTTGTAGGATGCCCATCGGCTCCCCGCATTCAGGGCAGGGCTTTCTCTCGTGGTCCGTGGGGTATCCTGCTGGCCTGCGGGAGAAGAATGCCTCTCGTCTGATCCCGCACTCCTCGTTGTCGCAGACCCATTGGAACCGCTTGCTCATCGCTTCGCCACCTCCCGGTGTTTCTTGCGGGCACACTTTCCGCAGACCATGTACTTCTGAGCGAATGCCTCGATGGCGCTCAGCACACGACCGCAGTCCTCACATCTGGTCACCTTTGCGCTCATGATGTCACCCCCCCCGCGTCGGCCCGCCCTATCTCTACGAACACCTGCTCGAACGCTTCGAGCCACGGTTTGTTATCCACTCGTGTTCGTTGCGCTAGTTGCTTGAGTTTGTTGTGGCTGACCGGGTAGTAATCTTGGTGCAGTATGCTAGCACCTACCTTCCCCAAAGCCAGCGTCACCGTGCCATCCCGAGGGTGGGTAAACAACTCCCCTTCATACGGGTAGACGTACCCATAAAGCGTATGGTATCCATCGTCTAGGTACACCAGCAGGTAGTCCTCTTCGCCTCGCTTCTTGAAGGTTTGTATGCCGTTGTACCTTTTACCGTTCCAAAGCACGTTGCCCACTCCTTTCTTTGGGGGCGGGCCGGTCAAACCCGCCCCCATGCGACCGACAGCCCCGCATAGCGGGGAAGGTTACTCTTCTTGTTGGTGTTCACGCTCCGCCTCAATGAGGGCGTCCGCCTCTTCTACGCAACCCCATTGCTCAAGGGCGCAACTCGCTTCTCGATACAGCACAAGCAACTGCGCCTTCGTCAGGAATACATCGGTGAATCCCTCACCCCTAGTGCGCCCGGGGTTTACGGGAAAATCGAGTACCCAGTATGGGTCGACGCATTCAGCCGTCCCCTCCTTGATTCTGGGAAGGCCGCTCGGATGATACAGTACAGTGATCCCCTCGGTTCTGACGTCCATACTACCCATCTCCTTTCACTTCACTTAACGTGCCAGTTATGGCTTCGTTGTCAAAGATTATGGCCCACCCGCTGAAGTCTACAGTTCCTTCGGGAGTTTCCAAGTACCATGCGTGATCCCGTTGGAATACGCGGAACCCTTCTGGCGTGAACAGGTTCAGTCTTTTCTTGGTGGTGGGTGTGAAGTACCCACCGTTGCTCAGGTGGATTGCACCTCCCGCCTCAAAGACCACTATGGCTGTTTTGTGGTGGTATATCGCTATGCAATCACCCCTTTTGTGGATGGTGGTGGCATACCCCACTTGGGCCGTCTCTCTCTCCCCGAGGAAGTCCCGGGCCTCTTTGTAGTCGGTGATCTTTGCTTCTTGCAATCTCATTACCCATTCCCCTCCCCCTGCTTATCATCACGCACGAAGGTCGATTTCGTTGCCAAGGTGTGCGACAAGACTGAGCATCAGTTGTTCGGCTTGGTGTTCGCTCATGTGCACCTCCAGATCCAAGGCCCCATCCCATACCGTCACGGCTATATCGCGAGTGTGCTTCCCGCGAGGCCAAGGAGTAAGCCCCTGCGTTGTCGTCACGAGAACCCTTGCCAGCCCCGATAGGCCGTATCGGTGCAGTCCATCCGTCAGGTCGTATTCCAGCGGTGTTCCTGCCGGGTCGCTCATTGTTGCCCCTTTCAAAAACTCAGGTGGCCC
>PWKX01000127.1 GCA_003559585.1 Mollicutes bacterium
ATAACACCCAAGTTATGGTTTTCACGTGGGTTCATTGGGTATGTTTCCTGTCTAATTATAAGTTTGTGTGCCATAATATTGTTATTTAATAGTTAGTTAATAGGTTCACTATATTATACGACAAAGATACAAAAAAGGTTTCATACTTTGCAATATAAAACCTTTTTATAATCATTCTAAATAACGTTCTTAATTAAAAACATATTCAACATCAGCAACATCAATTTTTTTCTTACTTTTCTGAATTGTATTTTGAATTTGTTTTATTTTCATTGCCGTGAAGCCATTACCTTTAATAACAAAAAGGTAATTGTATTTTGACTTAAACGGTATGCGTGTTGTTATTTCAGCTAAAATAACATCGGTTAAACAAGTTTCTATATCAAATTTCTTTGCGTCAATAAATGTAATTTTTTTACCCTTATTTTCAAGCAAACAAAATTCAATTGTACGAAAATAACCTTTAGTTGTTAGTGGTAATTCAGGGTTCTTTGCATTAAGTATTAAACCTGTTTCAATTGAATTTGTTTTAAGATAATCAGCAAACCATTGTACATTAGGGACAGTAGATTGATTTTTAATTAAAACGTTAGGATATTTGTTTTTGATTTTATTTAAAACCAAGTTCTCTGTTTTATTTTTCATTTGATAATTTTCCATAATACAATAATTTAAAAGTTTTAAATTAAAAACGGGTGAACATTATATTCACCCGTTTTTAATATGTACATTGATTTACTTGTTTTTTCTATTAACTTTTTCTTCCAAGTGGTAATCAAAAATCAAATCTTTAATATAGTTTTCGACATTTTTCGTGGTAATTGTTTTTTGTTTGTGATTTGTTTTCAGTGTGATTAAATTATCTTTTTTGAGCAATTCAAATGTGTTTTTAAAACTAAACTCACCACTCCATTCTAATGGCATTATAGCTCGTACAAAAAACCAAGGTGTAACACCTTTACCATCTAAAAACTTAATTAATTCAATAATTTGGTCAATTTCGGTAAGAAACATATCAGAATTGATAACATCTGCATGTTTATCATTACAATAAACAGCCCTTTTTTGTTTATTACCCGCCAAACCCTTTTTAAACTTAGTTACAAGTGCAATAACACGTGCCGGAGTGAAAGCATTTGAATCAACACCATTATTGTCAATATACTTTTTTAAGTTAAATATTGCCATTGCAGCGGGTTCATTAAATCCAAGAGCAGACATATAAGCGTCTTTGTCACTCCAAGACGAATTTATTTCATTATACTCTGAAACGTTATTTAATATTTCAGAAGGGTCATCACAGTTGAATTGTGGTTGTGAATTGATAATGAAATTAATGGGTAAACCTTGTCGTAGTAAAGCCATATACCTGTGGTGACCATCAATTATTTGACCTTTAAGATTTATTTCAACATGTACCACAAACATGTAAAACAAACTATTGATAATCATGGATATGATTTTGTTCACTTTTGTTGGTATTATACCACCTGCAACACCCCTGTTAAACATCAATGGAGTAAAAATATCGTAGGTTGTGGTTTTGTAAATTTTACCTACTTCAAGGTTATGCAAAGAAGTTACTGTAGGAAATTCGGTTGTGCTCAAGTTAATGTTTTTAGTCTTTGTCATAGTAGTAATATTTAAAGGTTCAATTAATAAGTTAGTTACATCTTATTATACGCAAAGATACATTCAAAGTTATAATTATTTACTTTTTTTTCTTATTTATAATCATTCTAAATAACGTTCTTAATTAAAAATAGTTTCTTAATTTAAAACATATCCAAACTTCTTTTAATTAAAAAGGGCAGCATTTCTGCTACCCTTTCGTTTCACCTAAAATTTGCACTATGACACACAAATATCTTTATCCAAATACAATTTCATCAAACAAAGCGAATTGAATAATCATGTCAGCTACTTCGGCATCGTGGTTGTCAATTAAATCCTGACCGCTATAAAACCCACGGATTTTGCATACCTCCTTTACTCCGTTCAGGAATTTATTCAAATTCAAATCCCATTTTTCGTTTTCATCTTCGGCATCGGTGAGTTCAATTACACCACCTTTACCAATGAGTTCTGACAAGTATTCGTACTCAACACCTTCCGGCACAAGTTTGGCAGTTGCCAATCCACACCAATAATTAATACCGCCTTCCAATGCAGCAACCATAAGGTCGTCAATCTCTTGGTTTGAGAGTTCAATTTTTGTTGTAATTTCGATTGAATGGTTTTTCATAATTAGTTAGTTTAAAGGTTCACTTACTTATACGGAATAACTCCCCAATGGTTACTTAATTTAGTCAATAATTCCCAATTCTTTTATTTTCTCTTCAACGGCAAATATGATATCCATATTTGCAATTTCTCTGTAACAACCCATCGAATAACTATAAACTCTGCCAAGATATTTTTTACCATTACTATGCAGAATTTCTAGTTTGTATTCTCTTCCGTTTTTGGAAACCCAATTTAGTTTTTCAGTTTTATCAATTGTTGCCATAAGTCAGTAAGTTTAAAGGTTCACTATATTATACGAAAAAACCCCTGTAAGGTTACAGGGGTTCAGAACATTGTTCTATGTGTTTTTAATTAAGATTGTTCTGCAACAAAAACCCATTTTGTTGGGGTATAAGGTTTGCCATGCAAGTCGGTTTTACCCCTCAAATTCTTA
>PWKX01000104.1 GCA_003559585.1 Mollicutes bacterium
ATTTGACAATCGAATAGTTCACTAATATCCACCCCGTTTTAATAGTAAAAAGAGATTACAACACAAAAAAGCGCATTGTATCGCATTTTGTTATTTTATCACAATTTTGTCAAGACGTCAATGTTTTTCACAGACAATAACATGAAAGCCTTTGTCTTTTTTAAAGATTTGTGTCTTGGCAAAATCGCTTAAAAATGCCACTGCGGATAAAGCACCGTGTTTTTTGTGCATCACCAACCAAAGTTTCCCTGATGGGTTTAATTGATTGATGGCTTCTTTTAATAATGCGTATAATGGTTGTTTGCCGATTCTTATCGGCGGATTGGTTACAATGAGATCATAGGTTTTTTCTTGTAAGATTGTGTCTTGGTGGTAGACATTGACTGTGACGTGGTTCAACTGTGCGTTTTCCTTTGTTAAGGCAACCGCACGGTCGTTAACATCCATCATATCAACGTTGATGTTGTGTTGTTTGGCAAGAACAATACCGAATAGACCATAACCACAACCCAGGTCTAAGACAGATGTTGTTTTGTCTTCAACTTGAATGGCTTGTAGTAAAATATGGCTGGCGGTATCGATTTTTCCTTTTGAAAACACCCCATGATCAGTGTAAAACTTGAATGTGTGTGTTTGAAAATCAAACGTGATTAACCGTTTGTTTGATTTCACATTCTTTTGCGAAGCGTCAAAGTAATGCGCCATCTTATCACCTTTCTTCACATTTGAGATAAAAAAGGGAAAAACCTGAGTGTTGAAACTCAGGTTTTTGTTTTTTGTGATGGCGTTATTTTACTTCTACTGAAGCGCCAGCTTCTTCGAGTTTTTCTTTGATTTCTTCTGCATCTTCTGGGCTAATGTCTTCTTTAACAGCAGCTGGTGCACTGTCAACGAGTGCTTTAGCTTCTTTAAGACCAAGTCCAGTGATTTCGCGGATGATTTTAATGACACCAATTTTTTTAGCACCAGCACTTGTAAGGGTAACTGTTACTTCTGAAGGTTCTGCATCTTCAGCTGCAGCTGCAGGGCCTGCAACAGCAACGGCGCTTGGGTCAACACCGAATTCTTCTTTCATAAGATCAACTAATTCTTTAAGTTCAAGTAATGTTTTTTCTTTTAAAGCTTCAATAATTTCTGAGTTTTTAAGATTTGCCATGATAAATTCCTCCTATTATCCGTTATTTTCTTCTAAATTTTCGACATGCATATTAATGGCCATAGCCACGTGTTTGATTGGTTCTAAAATGCCACCTGCCAACATGGTGAGTAATTGTTCTCTTGATGGAATGGTTGCAATGGTTTGAATCTTGTCGTTGTCCATGTATTCGCCATCGACAACACCGACTTTAAGCTCGAGTTTCTTATGATCTTTAGCAAATTCATAGATAGTCTTTGCTGCACTGACACTGTCTTCATGAGACATGACGACCGCATTTGGGCCTGTGATGTGTTCAACAAGGTCACTAAAACCTGCTTTGTCAGCTGCGCGTTTGATGATGTTGTTTTTAAGTACTTTGAATTCGCAGCCATTATTAAGTAATTCGACACGAAGTTTGGTTACTTCATCAACGGTTAGTCCGAGATAGTTAACGATTACCACGGAATTTGCTGATGTCATTTTCTCTGTCAATTCTTCTACAAGTAGTGTTTTTTGCTCAATTGCTTTTTTACTAGCCAACGTTTACACCTCCTAAGTGTTTTTCAATGAAAAACCTCTTTTATCGAACGACAAAAGAGGTCTATAAAATATAGGTCTTCTGTCTCGTTGGGATATTAAGCTTTAAGCACCCAGGGTCTTCGACGGGTATTCATTTATGTGTGTTTATTTTAATGAGCTTGAATCAAGTTTGATCCCTGGGCTCATTGTGGTAGCAATTGCAACGTTTTTAACGTAGATGCCTTTTACCGTTTGTGGTTTTAAACGAATCATTAAATCGTAGAAAGCTTTAATGTTTTCAACGATTTGGTCTTTCGTGAATGATAATTTACCAACGGTTACATGGATGTTGCCGACTTTGTCAACGCGGTATTCAACTTTACCAGCTTTGATTTCTTCAACAGCTTTTTTAACGTCTGGTGTTACTGTTCCTGTTTTAGGGTTAGGCATTAAGCCTTTAGGTCCTAAGACACGTCCAAGTTTACCAACTTTTGCCATCATATCTGGTGAGGCAACAACTGTATCAAAATCTGTCCAGCCTTTCATTACTTTGTCAACTAAATCATCTTCTCCAACAAAGTCTGCGCCTGCTTCCTCAGCTTCTTTTGCTTTATCGCCTGTTGCAAATACAAGCACACGTTTGGTTTTACCCGTACCGTGCGGTAACACAACAGCACCACGTAAATTTTGTTCTGCTTTACGCGGATTCACGTTTAAGCGAATGGCAAATTCAACTGAAGGGTCAAAGCTTTCAAATGAAATATGCTTTAACAAATCGATTGCTTCATCAATGTTATAGTGTTTTGCACGGTCGATCTTTTCGAGTGCGGCACTATATTTTTTACCTTTTTTAGCCATGGTATTTTCCTCCTAAATGTGGTCTAGCGGAATGTCCTCCCACAATTAGTTGTATATAAACAACTAGTTGCTTAGTCTTTGACAACGATTCCCATGTTACGTGCTGATCCTTCGATAATGCGCATAGCTGCTTCAATATC
>PWKX01000164.1 GCA_003559585.1 Mollicutes bacterium
CTAAATAAACAGTACTGCCTTCAATATGCATGATTCTTAAAACTTTAAAGATTGCCAAATTGTCACAATAACTATGTATGGGTAACTGATACTCAGGATGGACATCAATATGATTATTGAATTGATTATTCTTAAGTAATTCAAGATAGTCACCATTTAAATGGCTTACACTAATAAAACTGCCCTCTTTTATTGGGTAGCTTTCTTTCATGTATAATAACGCCTTATGATTATTTAGTGGTGTGATGACTGTGTTGTTTTTAACAAGTGTTTTTGTCCCTTCCTGACCAATCAACGTGACCGGCATTGCAAAACCAGTTCCCAATTGGTTTTCCCTTTCCTGCAACATAACCCCTCCTAACTATTACACCTACATTATACAACGCACATCGATAAACGCAAGTCATATTATGCATGATCATCAATTATTTTAATGCTTTTAAACGTCTAATTCTTGCTTTAATTGATGGATGCGTTCGGTAATATTTCGTATAAGAAGGATGATATAATTTATCATCAAGACGTCGATATAACCGTCTTAAACTAGCCATCAGTGGTTCTTTGTACCCCATTAAATAACAATAGTAATCGGCTTGATACTCTTGTTTGTGCATTAAAAACACCAAAAAAGACCTGATCGGCCAATATAGCGCGACATTGAGTAATAAAAGTTCTAATCCCACTTGAAAATTCACACCATTAAGTGGGTATATATATGCATTCGTGATGTTAAATAAATAAACAAAAAATAATAAACATATCCCTATTAATATCCGTTTTTGTAAGTGCTTATATTTAGCATGACCAAGTTCGTGGACAATGATGGCTTCTGTTTCAAAACTATTGAGCAACGTCAATAATTTTTTTGACACAAGGATATGAGCATGTTTACCAATCACTAAATACATCGCATTAATCCCAAGATTCACTAACTTTGAATCAATCATGAACACATCAGCATCTTGTTTTGCGCTTATAAACGGTTGTTCATCCATATGATGAACATACCGAACCAAACGAAATTTCTCTGTTAACAACCGTTGATGTTTTAATAATATATAGCCATAAACACCACCTAAGAACACAAACGTTAACAAGACTAACAACCATGGTGATAATACATGAAAGAAGAAAAGAAGCACACCTAAGAGTAACACCAGGAATACCGGTTCTAATAACACGGTTTTAATCCACAAGATAAAAGACCGATCTTTTTTAGGCATCCATGTCATCATAAAGGTTAAACTTATCACATAAGTGACATACAAAAAGATGAACAGCCCAACTGTTTGTGTTTGCACAACCAACATCCAGTAAACCAATAAAACCATGATAAGCCAATGTTTAAGTGCTTGTTGCATAAACCGCATGCCTTTTGACGTATAATACACAGCGTTTAGCGCATGCATGATGCCATCAAAAGCCAGACACAATGCAATGAACACGGTTAGATAAGTCATCATGAACCAATCAGTTTGATCAACACACGCTTGGAACGTTTCCCATCAAATTCTCCGTAAAAGATTTGTTCCCAAGTGCCTAAATCCAGTGACCCTTCCGTAATGGCCACCACAACCTCTCGTCCCATGACTTGTCTTTTAATATGAGCATCTGCATTATCCTCAAATGTACCGGTATTATGTTTGTATTGATCATGTGGTTTTTCTGGGGCAATGTTTTCAAGAAACGCTTCATAATCCTCATGTAAACCGTGTTCATGATCATTGATAAAGACACTGGCAGTAATATGCATCGGGTTAACCAACGCAAACCCCTCTTGAATCCCACTATCTTTTAGTGCTTGTTCAACCTCATTGGTGATGTTGATGAAGGCACGTCTGGTTTTTGTGTTAAACGTTAAGACTTTCCGATAAGCTTTCATGATCATCTTCCTTTCTTTGAATCAGCGCATACAGTACATCCAAATACTTTTGTGCATACTTTTGAGCTTCTTTGTAACGACGATGTTTCACAAGCATGTCGTCTAATAAATCACTGGCAATTTGTATTAAAATAAAATCACGGTGGTGATGCGCAGCATCACAAAACTGTGTTAGTTTTTTGATATAAGGGTCCGCTGATTGATGTGTCAAACCATATTCTAAGGTATCAAAAGCCATGGCTTCAGTTCTAGTTGTTAACAACCCTAGTTGCTGGCGATACTTTTGGATGGTGTTAAGTGCTTCCATGGTTCTGTTTAATTTAAGTAATGCATAAGCATAGTATAAATAATATGTTGTTTCATTTAATTGAATCGGCTCCATGAGCGTAATGGCCTGTTCAAAGTTTTTTTGCATCATTGCATACCTAACTTCATTCATCTTTGTCCGGTAATAAAGTGTATTATCAGACATCGCCACTGCATGAGATTGGGTTCTTTTCATAGCCTCTTCATACTGTTCAAAGTGATGTAAGTAAAGTAAAATACTTTGAATTTGAATATCGGCTCGATTTGCACGCTGATAATTCATATGGCGGTTAAAAATCGATTTAGCTTCCTCAAACAAGCGCTTGGCATGATGGTAATAATGATAATCATGCACAACGGTCACACCTAAAGCATAAAGTAGCCGTCCTTTTAAATGTGAATCCTCAATTTCAAGCAACAACTTTTTCCCTTTATGCCAGGCTTTATA
>PWKX01000157.1 GCA_003559585.1 Mollicutes bacterium
CATGCACGCTTTAAACAAACACGTTGTGGCTGAAAAAGTGGCCACTAAAAAGCAAGCAAAGGCGCTCATTCAATTAGGATGTTATTTACATCAAGGTTATTTATACGACCGCGGTACGTTATTAAAATCAACATAATCAAGGAGGGGTTTTATGCCTTTTGAAAACCTATTAAAGACCATCCCCACCCCAGAGATTAGGGCAAAAATGCGCGAGATATTAAGTTGGGTTCAACGTGAGTATCCACGTCTAACCCCTGTGATTAAGTGGTCACAACCGATGTTCGTTTTAGACCAAACCTTTATCATCGCTTTTAGTGCGGCTAAACATCATTTAAACATCGCCCCAGAGAAAAAAACATTAGACCTCTTTAAAGACCCCATCAAACAAGCGGGTTATCATCAAACAACCATGCTCATTCAAGTGAAGAAGCATCAAACCATTGATTATCCACTGTTAAAAGCCATCATCGATTATAACATCGAAGATAAAAAAGGCATGAAAACCTTTTGGCGTCATGACTAAGTTAAAATACAACAAGCTTTTTTATAAGGGTTTGTTGTATTTTTTTTATGGGATAAAGGCGTTAAAATTAGGTTTTCTTTAGAGTGAAACATGTGACACGAATGTTTTTAAATGAGCCTACACGACAGATATGCGCTTGTTTATATGTATCATAAGCTTATAATGATGATTCAATCATTGTTTAAGGGAGGTTATGCGATGAAGATGCTGTTTAACCCATCAATAACCATGAAACGGATACTCATCTTAGCCATTGTGGTATTAAGTCTGTTGGTGACTGTTCTTGTTTATGTGACTGGGGGCATTCAGTTTGCCTATTCACATGCCATGTATGTACCAGTGATTATTGGTGCTATCATGTTTGGCATCCTAGGTGGGGCTTTATCTGGTTTTTTAGGGGGGTTACTCTTAGGACCTTTGATGCCCATTAGTGTGGCTGAAAGCAGTATGCAAGATCCAATTAACTGGTTAACACGTATGTTTTTCTTTGTGTTGATTGGCATTGTGACGGGTTATATTGTCAAAGAGTTAAAACAATACTTTAAAAAAAGGATTGAATATCATAGTCATCTGCCAGATGCTAGAATACCGCTGATCACAAGGTTGTATGAAGACTACGAAAACGCTGCGCCTGAAACCATTGAAAACTCAGCACTGATCTATATCAAAGTCTTAAACTACAACAACCTGAATGATTATTTAGGCCATCAAGCTTATATTAAATTGCTCGGTAATTTGTTTATTCGGTTAAACAAAGCATTATCCAATCAGGTGATGATTTACTCAAAAGACATTCAAAGCTTGATCATCACAATCCGCGATAAACACACACAAAAAGATGTGGTTGAGCACATTGAATCAACATTGATAAAACCATTTTACTTAAACAATATTCCCGTTCATCTAGAAACCGTCATTGGTGCGGCTGAATACGATGAAACCATCGATGTGACCATCCAACACGCCATCAAAGCCGCGCGCAGTGCAGAGCATAACTTTTTTACCTCTGTGATTTATCATGAAGACTTAGAAGTAAACCAACAACGCATTAATTTAGGGTTTGTGTTAGATGCCATTCGTGATGATGATTTTTACTTATTGTTTCAACCACAATATAACACGGATCAAACCATCATTTGTTTAGAAGCGTTGATTAGATGGAACCATAAAAATTACGGCAACATCCCACCCAATGAGTTTATCCCGCTCATTGAACAAACCTCACTGATTAACCCTTTAACCGAGTGGGTGATTAAAACGGCGCTTAAACGGCTTCATGAATTGAAACAGCACGGCCATCATATCAAAATCGCCATCAATATCTCCACAAAAAACTTATATTATAAAGACTTTTATGCCAATGTAAAAGCATGGTTAGAGTATTATGAGGTGTCCTCTGATCAAATTGAGTTTGAAATCACCGAATCAACCTTAATGCATAACCCTAAAGCCAGTGAGATGACATTACATGCATTAAAGGATTTAGGTGTGCAACTGTCAATCGATGATTTTGGCACAGGTTATTCAAATTTATCATATTTGAGTGCCTTTTCAGTACAAAAACTTAAAATTGATCGCAGTTTCATCGCTAAAATGTCCGTTGATGCATCTGCGCGTACGATCATTGAAACCGCCATTAATCTTGCCAGTGGTCTAAACATTGAAACTGTCGCAGAAGGCGTTGAAACCAGCGAACAACTCACCACGCTAAAAACGATGGGATGTCACTATGTCCAAGGGTTTTATTTAAGCAAACCTTTAGCCTATGACGATGTCTTGATGATGCTTAATCAGTGAACGTTTAAACGTATGAAAAACCGCGGATGACGCTATTTTAAAGCGGGCACAAAAAGACATGACGACTTAGTCATGTCTTTTTTACAAATAAGAACGTTTATTTCACACTTTGTTATGTTTATTTATAAACATAAATCATATAATAATAATGATAGAAAAACGACTTTGTTTTTAAGATAAAAACATGATTAAGAGGTGAAAGATGTCAACACAACAAGCATGCATTAAAACAGAAGCATTGGTAAAATCATACGGTAAGCGTATCATCACCAATCACGTGAATCTTGAG
>PWKX01000009.1 GCA_003559585.1 Mollicutes bacterium
ATTATAAACAGATAAATCATTGGTGGTATAAACAAAATCAACCGTGATGGTTTGATTACTCACCACAACACTTGTGTGTTCAACATCAATAAACATAGATAACGCTGGTCGAAATACCCCATAATTTTCTTCTAAAGCTTGCAGTGAATACATGCCATCATCTAAAGACAACGCTTCAAGATCCAATAGTAAATCGTAGGTTTCCTCTGCCATCATCACCATCATCATTTCTTCAATGATGTGATAAATATTTTTAGCCTGTGAGGTATCACTCAAACTAGCCCCACGTGAAACATCCAACGTGAGATTTAATGTTTGAACATCATCTAAATCCCCATCATCAAATTGCTTTAAAAATGGTAAAACATGGAATTCTACAACTAAACGATCACCATCAAATGGTGTGTGTAAAAAACTCAACTGTAAAGCTTCCATATCTGAGATCATGGTTAAAACCTCTTGAAATGACTCCGACTCAACAAACGTTTCATAGCTCGGCAACATCTGGTCTTCATTTAAATAAACCGCTATGTCATATACAGGTTCAAAGATGTCTGTAAAAAAGCTTTGCATAGCGGTGGATGTTAAGGTGACCTTGGTTAAAATATCTGTCTCGTTGTGGATTGAGGCTTCAACATCAACACCTTCTAAGTCGTTTAAATACGCCATACTCAAAAACGCACCTAAAGCTTCGACTTTTTCAAAGACAACATCAATCATCGTTTCATCAAACTCAAAACCAGGTTGGACCATATCATCTAATAACTCATCAAGCGCGTTTTCGATGACCACACTTAAATCATCTCTCAGGTGTTGAGGAACATAAAGATGTAGGTAATCATTATCAAAGGCAAGTAGTGTTCTAAAATCTAGGTCCTCTTCCATTTCTAAAAGATCAAAGATAAACCCCAAATCGATAAACATCTCGAAAAAATTAGTGGTTTCTTTAATCACAAAATGAAATCTTATGTCATCAAACGGCATGTCAGTACCACTTAAAATCACATCATATTCTAAGATTTGATATTGATTGTCTGTGGCTGTACGCATGGTCAACTGCACATCAATCTCATGCAAATCCTGATCGAAAAAGGTTTCAATGAGTAACCCTATTTCAATCGTTAAAGCATCACTGGCGTTCATAGAAGCCATCAAATCATCTAAATGCGATAAATCGCCAGAAAACTGAGCCAAGGTCTCTGCAGCCATGGCCTCTTTTGCACCAACATACATCGCTATTATGTTTAATGGTCCTGTGGCTGTAAACGTATAGGTTTGTTCAGTAGACACCACAGCCCCCGTCTCAACATTTTCCCAATGAGAAAAACGATACATTTCATGAGCGGGCGCACTTAAAGTTACATCATCACCTATGGTAAAATCACTTGGTGTGATGCTCACATCAATGCCAGTAATATTACTGCTAAGCTCTGCGTTTAAGTATTCATCATTATCCCCTCGACATGCAGCGATCACGAACACACTTAAAAATGATAAAACCAGTAAAAACTTTTTCATACTTAACACTCCTTTTCATCTTACAAAAACATAAGACCAAACTAGATGAACATCATGACTTGCATGCAACCTCGCTAGGTCACTAAGCATGATCTTCATACTTCCATTATAATCTAAAGTTTGTCTTTTTCGTACAGAATATTTTTGATTGATAAATCGCACCTTATGCACGCATGTGTATTAGGCCCTTTTAAAAGCCTTCTTTATAATCTAGTCGCTTAATCATAAAATAAAGCAAGCAATTTGTTTGAATATCAAACTAAATGTAAACTAAAAATAAATAAGGAGGTTGTTAATATGCATTTTAAAAAACTTGTCGTCTTGTTTTTTAGTATCTTTATCTTAACTGCTTGCGATGTTGATTTAAACGAACGAAATGGTGGCAGTCGTCAAGACCTTGATGATACCGGTGATGGTGCTCGCATTACCATCACTTTTGAAACCAACACCGATGATCCGGTTCAACCCTTAGAAGGTGCCCCTGGCGATTCGATTTCTTTACCACGTGAATTAAACAAAGAAGGTCATCAATTTATGGGATGGTATTTAGAAGCCGATTTTAACACCCGTTTTGAACAAGACACCATGCCTGATACATCTCAAACGCTTTATGCGCGCTATGAACCACTCAGCTATGAACTTACCATTAACATCGAACAACACGTTAACTTTACAGATGTTTTTATCAATGATGCGTTTAAAATGATGCTTGATGAGGAAGGCAAATTATATTGTTGGGGCAATAACGAACACAACCGTGCTGCCTTTGGTGCTTGTCCAACCCATACAGATGATGGCAATGGTTGGTTAGATGACCCTGTTAAAGATGTCTTCACATGGCAACGACAAGCGTTTGTCATCACAGAAGATAATCAAGTCTATGCCTGGGGCATGAACACTTATGGAACCTTAGGCACCTTAGATCAAGTTGATCGAAGTCTTTTTACCAATGTGACATCTCAGTTCGATTTAAAAGACAATGAAACGATTGTCTATATCACTGGAAGCAACACAAACACCTATGCCCTAACAAGTGAGGGGACGGTTTACGC
>PWKX01000158.1 GCA_003559585.1 Mollicutes bacterium
CCTCACCAATGCCGCGCACGTTTAATAAGTCTTCAAGTGTTAAAAAAGGGCCTTCACTGTTTCTAAAATCAATGATGTGTTGCGCGGTAGCTGGGCCGATGTTTGGCAAGGTGGTGAGTTGTTCAAGCGTCGCCTCATTAACCGAAATCACAGACGGTTTATCATCGGGCGCATCATCCGTGTCATCTGGGGTGGTTTGTTGAAAGGGCACACGATATTGCTTACCATCAATTAGCTTTTCAGCTAAATTTAAGTCTCCTTGTTTAGCTGTTTTTAAATACCCACCAGCCAGGTCTATGAGTTCGTACAATCTTGCATCTGAATGAAAGGCATACACACCAGGGTGTTGAACGGCACCTTGAATATCGACAACCAAATACGTTATGGTTTCACGGACCTCTTCTTGATTCTGAGATGGTTGATACTCAGGCGCATCAAAACCACGACTGTTTAACAAGGTTGTGATCACCAACAACACCAACACACCAACACCCATCAAGATTTTATGGAAAAGTCTCATAAAAAAACACCCCTTTCACAGTCATGATTCACAACTTTGGGGTGTTTTACTTTTTAACAATATAAATCGTTCGTTCTGGATATTCAACCATCTCAATATGATGAGCAAAACTTAAAGCTTCTTTAATCTCATCATTATGATAGGCTCTTTCACGGTGTGCGTGTTTGGTGTTGCCATCATCAAGGACATGGTTAATCACCAAAGGATTACCGGTTGGCTCAACTGTCCACATCATGGTTTGATCAAGCCTTTCTTGATGGCCAGTAATCGCTTGAACATACGCTGGATTTAACAAGTCAAACACCAACATACCGCCTGCTTTGACATGGTCAAACCACATTGATAACGTCTGTTTAAATGCATGATATGATGTGATGTGATTAAAGACATCGGTGGACGCCATGATGACATCAAAGGTTTCATTCAGTGGTGTTTTCATATCATGAACAAACACATCTGCTTGTTCAAACCGTTGCTTTGTCAAATCAACCATCGCTTGATTCATATCAAATGCTTTGAGGCTGTCAAAGTCTTTTAATACGTGGGTCATATACCCTGTCCCACAACCGATATCTAATGCTTTTTGTTTGGTTGGATGGGTGTTCACGATTTGTTGGTAGGTTTGACGCAGTGTTTCATCTTGTTGTGCATCCATATGTTTAACCAACCATGTATAGGTGTTCATAGTTCGCTTAAATCAATGACCGGGACATCCATCCACATTTTCTCGATGTTATAGTAAGTACGTTCACTTTCAGTAAACACATTCACCACAATATCACCCGCATCAATTAAAGCCCAAGCGCCTCCTGAACCTTCCACACGTGGGTGGCCTTCGTTCAACTCATCCATGCCCTTTTTTACATCTCTAATCGCCGCATCTAATTGGCGTGTGTTTGAGGCGGTTGAAATGATGAAATAATCAAAAAACGGACTATGTGTTCGCATATCATAAATGATGATGTCTCTAAGTTTGATATCTTCTAATGCTTGTACTAAGCGTTTAAGTTTTGTCATGTTTGCCTCCATAAAATGTTTGTTTGTGTAGCTCGAAAAAAACAGCGTCATGATTGCGTCCCTTCGGATCGGTCCAAAAATCTTTCTTAACTTCCGTAATGGGTGCGCCTAATGATTCATATAACGCAATCGCTCTGGTGTTGGTTGCTAAGGTGTCGATTTCAATGATATTGACGTGATATTGTTTAAACAAATAATCAAAAAATCCTTTTAAGGCTTCTTTGCCGTAGCCTTGTCCTTGGCGTGAGACATCACATAATTTGATGCCAATCCGGATAGATTTGTTTTGCGCAGAAAACGCGCCAAATGACAACTCCCCTAGTGGTCTGTGATCACCACGGTCATACATTAATAAAATCTTTGTTTGTTTAGGGTCTAACATCATGGTGTTGAACTGTTGTTCTAATTGCTCAACACGAACGCCCAAACCCTCATCAAAACCGACATCTTTCATCAAGAAGCCATCGTTCCACCAAGCGGTAAACTGGGGTGCATCTGAGTTTTTAGCAAACCGCGCACCTATTCTTTCAGTTGTAAAAAGTGGGTCAATCTCACAAACCCAAGCGTAATAATCCCTAGCATGATAAGCGATGCTTGGGGTAAAGGGATCGTCATCTTTAAACAGATTAAGCGCATTGCTCATCGCTTGATAAACCGCCAAATCAATATCCTCTTGAGCGGTTTTCCCAACATCTTTACAGACCTGATAAGGTCTATTGGGTTCGATGTAATCACTGATAAACAATATCTTTTCATAATCATTCATCTGCGGTTTACCTAAAATATGATGTTGAATCGCTGATAAAACATCTTCATCATGAATATGATAGGTATCTTTTGCCACACCAACAGCAGAAAAAGCATGATAAAACGGTTCTTTATAAGTCTTTAATACCGATTTATCAAAGTGTTTTTTAATGATTGTTTCGTGAACCGAACGTGGTTCGTTTTTCGTAATATCGTGCAATAAAGCTGCTAAGGTGATTTTCTTTTCATCAAGCTTAAAGGTTTTCGCAAAGCCTA
>PWKX01000042.1 GCA_003559585.1 Mollicutes bacterium
GAGGCTTACATGCGTCTTGGGATTTGGTATGATTTCATGCGTGATGTGCGTGTTGTGCGTGATAATCCGCATGTCTATCCAGATGCCAATGTTCCAAGCAGCATTCCAAATGGTGTGTATGTGTCTAATCCAAGTGCGCAAGGTTTGCTGGGATTAGCTGGGGTTCAAGATGGTGATGTGATCATTTCGATTGGCACCGTATCTGTTTATGATTGGTATGATGTACACGCGCACCTGCACTACCGCTACAACACAGATGATGACATTTTAATCACTGTCATGCGTGATGAACAAACGACCTCACTTGTCTTTGACCACACCACCTATACAAATGACTACTTCACCTATCAACGACTCGATTTTGAAACGGCTCAATATATTGGCATGACCTACGGCGATTATTTACATGGTCATGGTGTTTTAAACTATGACGAAGGCGATCATTATACTGGACAGTTTAATATGGGCGCGTTTGCGGGTTATGGTGAATATCAGTTTGCCGATGGCAGACGGTATGAAGGCATGTTTAAAGACAATACCTATCACGGTGAAGGCACGCTTTATTTCCCGGATGGCACGTATTATGAAGGGATTTGGCTTGATCACAACAACACAGAATCTGGTGTGTTTGTGGATGAAGACGGCGAACATATCTCAGGTATTTTTGAAGATGGCACGTTTATTGAAGATTAATATTAAAACATTCAACATGATTTGTTGAATGTTTTTTTGAGTAAAATGAAGGGTTGAAACGTATGATTATGGTAAACAAGGAGGGTGCATTATGTCTTTAAAATCATATTTAAATAACCGCTTAGAAAGACCATTATTAAAACGCTTCGCTTATTTAGGTTCAAATCAAACCTCGGGCTGTTTTGATAAAAAATTAGCCTATCTAGCTAGCATCGCAGAAGAAGAATCATGGCATCACTTAGATGCACAAACATCTAAAGACCAATCGATTCTCTTTTACTACATTGTTCATACCTTTGACCGCTGTTTTCATCAAGCAAAAATCACCATCAGTGATGATGAACGTGAAGCATTTTTTAATACCGGACTCATCACAAATCAAGGCGCTGAGATTTTTGGTCATTTTGAAAAAAACCTACATTATGACGCCGCGGACCCGCAATCTAATTATTGGTATTTAAAAGGGTTTGTGAGAGACAGTGAACGTATTTTCATGCAAAAGTGTCCGAAAAAACCAGCGCTAGCCACCTTTTATGATCATCATGAAGCGCTACATTTTAACCCAGAATTACCCATTCGTTTAAATTTTGACCATATGATTCACGATAATTTTCATAGACTACCACAGACCATTAAATCATTAGATACACAAACAATTTATCATATCTTTGAAGGTGCGATTCAACTGTTGTTAAAAAAAATTAGACGCAATTATCGTCTGCCTGTGCCACAATATTATGATGGACGTATCATGTTTTTGGTGCCTTTAAACATTTTACCAAATGACACCATCATCATCGCTTTAGAAAAAATACGTGAAGAATACATTGCCAACACTGTTTTAACCTTGCCGATGGCTTATAATTGTGCGCGGTTGATTCACCGACCAGATAAAGATTGGTTAACCGGTTTAACCCCATAAACAAACGCGTGTGCTATAATAAAACGTAAGGATGTGATGACATGAAAGACGTGATTAAAACATTGATAACATTTAGAGATGATCGCAACTGGTCACAGTTTCATACGCCAAATAATTTAGCGAAGTCGATTACCTTGGAAGCCGCTGAGTTATTGGAAAACTTTCAGTGGCAAGACCAAACACCAGATATAGCCAATATAAAAGATGAACTGGCCGATATCATGAGCTATTGTTTGTTGATGTGTGAACACTACGGGTTTGACCCAACCACGATTTTACTTGATAAAATAAAGAAGAATGAAGCTAAGTATCCAGTGGATCAAGTGTATGGACGGGCTATGAAATACAACCAACTAAAATAAACTGCTTGACAATTGTGAAACTCTCACTATAATTAACCTTACCAGCACTAAGTGGTGGTTGCGGCGCAATCCCGTTACAGCACAGACTGTAAAACCTACGATTAGGACGACAATTTGTCGTTCTTTTTTGTTTAAAAAGATTGAGTCTGGTTAAAAAAGACGTTATCATAAGTATTGAAGGGAGTGTCATGCGCATGAAAACAAAAACATTTAACCTAACCACATCAGACAAAACAAGTTTTCACGATATCACCGATGCCATCAAGCAATTTGTGCAATCATTAAACATCACCGAGGGTGTGGTTCATATTTTTATCCCCCATACCACCGCGGCGGTAACGATCAATGAAAATGCCGATCCAACCGTGCAACAAGATTTAGCAAAAGGGCTTAACAAAGCTTTTCCTGATGATAACACCTTTAAGCATCTAGAAGGCAACTCTGATGCGCACTTAAAATCATCAGCGATTGGTGTGAGTGAACAGATTCTCATCATCGATGGCAAACTGCATTTAGGCCTTTGGCAAGGCATTTATTTTTGTGAATTTGATGGTCCTAGACAACGACAATACACCATCGCTGTTCAAGGCAATTAAAAAAGCGTTTAAAGGTATTTTGACCTTTAAACGCTTTTGTTTTAATCTTCAAAGCAAGACCCACCGATGAATTCTCTTAACAATGAATTATTTGGAACTTGTGCATCGTCGATGTCTTTAAAGTATTTTAAGAATTTGATTAAGCGGTTGGCCGTGATAAAGTGTTCACTATCACGTGGGATTTCCATTAAGGTATCAAGCGCGTGTTTTTTCATCACACATAGCTCATAAGCATGACCGCTGTTGAAAATATAATCAGCCCCTTCTTGGTGAGGGTAGATCCATTTAAACTCACCACGACGTACCGAAGGCCACATGCTGATGGTTTTACTGGCTGGTGCGTTTCTAAACTTTTTATCGCGAACAATGCGTCTTAATAATCTTAAATTGGTTATGCTGATTGGGTTGTGGTGGTCGATGTTGATTTGGACTTGAGGTGAAATAAAGATTTTATATTTTTGATGTTGTGGGATGAGTGAGGTTAACTGTTCATTTAAAGCATGAATGCCTTCAATGATGATGGGGTTGCTCTCAGAAATCTTAAACGCACGGTAACCGTCTCGTTTTTTAGTCATAAAGTTAAATTTAGGAATCTGCACGGTTTTACCTTCGATTAAATCAAGCATGTTTTGATTGAACAAGTCGATATCTAAGGTATTGATATGTTCTAAATCAATCTCACCATGTTCATTTGGTTGAATTTGATCGCGGTCTAGATAATAATCATCCAATGAAATCATCACTGGTTTTAACCCGTGGGTCATCAGTTCAACACGTAAGCGTGTGGAAAAGGTTGTTTTCCCACTAGAAGAGGGTCCAGCGATGGCGATTAAACGGATATCATCTTTATTGTCATTGACCGTACGACCAATCTCTGCCAACATTTGGTTGTGTTTGGCCTCGTTCATTTGCACAAACTCAGCGACTGTATCTTGTTCGGCGTGGTGATTCATCTTCGCGATGGTTTCTGCTTCAATGCGGGCAGTCCAACGGTTGGCTTGTCTTAACGTGCGGCTATAAATCGGTGCATCTTCAAAGGTTGGGATGGCACCATTTTTCTCTGCTCTTGGGTATTGCATTAAAAAACCTGGTGGGTATTGTCTTAATTTAAAGTCACTTAAATAACCCGTTGATGGGACCATCAAGGCATACATATAGTTGATATAATCGCCGCACTGATAAAAGTGGACGGTGTCCTCAGGACGATACTTAATGACATCTAATTTATCGTGGTACCCGTGTTTTTTATAAAACGATTTGGCTTCATCTTTGGTCATGTTGGTCCGTTCGATTGGCAAATCTAAGTCGATCAACCGACGCATTTCTGATTCAAGATTACGGATAATCTCACGCATATCTGCTTGGTTATCTAGGTTTAAAATATGACAAAAAACACTACGTGAGATGCTGTAGTTGAATTTAAAGTCATACGTGGGATAAATATTTTTAAAGGCCATCGCTGCTAAGTATCTAAGCGATGCTTCATAAGCGAAAATGGCTTCAGGATGTGTTTTGTCTAAAAAAACAATCTCAGCATCATAATCAACCTCGTAACTTAATTCGCGTAAACGGTTATTGACTAGGGCCATAAAATATTGTTTGTTATCATCTTTGATGAGATCCATCAAAGGTTGTTTTGATTCGAACGTTTGTGCTTTTCCGTCAATGGTTAATGTAAACATAAGGTCACCTCGATTTGATTTTAACTATTTTTGGTAACATATTATTATATCACTGAGAAAAATAAATGCAAGCGTTTCTAAACCACCGTAAAGACTACCGTTCTTCTAAGTGATTTGGTATAATGGAGATAAAGAAAGGGGTGTGTGACATGGCATGGACAAAAGTCGCATCACTTAAAGCATTAAAAGCGCAACAAAAAATGAAGGTTGAGTATCAAGGGGTTTCGGTTTTACTGGCGATGGTCCACAATAAACCATACGCCATCAATAACCAGTGTCCGCATATGAAAGCATCACTATATGAAGGCACCATTGAGGATGAATGCGTGGTTTGTAAAGCGCACGGGGCAAAGATTAATTTAACCAATGGCTTGATAGAAAGAAAAGCGAAAATCCTATTTATTTCAATGCCTACGAAGAAGACGAAAACCTATATGCTTAAAGTTGAGGGCGATGAAATATCAATTCAGTGAAAAAAAACCTTTTCAAGTCAGATAAATCGTGTTAAAATGGTTAAGGTCTTTTAAAATGCCGCTATAGCTCCAACCGGTAGAGCAATTCCATGGTAAGGAAGAGGTTGCTGGTTCAAATCCGGCTAGCGGCACCATTTTAACGATTTTTGGCTTGCCTAGGCAAGCCTTTTTTATACACGACTATTCAAGGAGGAAACCATGGTAGAAAAATACGCACTTGTTAAAAAGATTGTTTTATTTACCGTTTTAATCGTAGGGGTTGTGTTGCTTTGGATGGTGTTTGCTTAATGAAAACCATCGTCTTAACCGGTGTGACCAGTGGCATTGGCAAAGCCCTTTATCAAGCCTTATTAGCCCATGATTATCATGTGATTGGGGTGGGTAGACAACAAGCCAAACTCGATGCATTGCATGAAGAGACCAACCAACAAGGCACCTTACTTAAGGCTGATTTTACTGATTTTAAAACGGTTGATGCCTTGATTGACACCATCAAACACCGTTATCCTAATGGCATCGATGCTTTGATCAACAATGCAGCGATGGTCCCCAAAGCATGCAAAAAGACCGTGGATGGTTTTGAACGCCAATACCAGGTGAATCATTTGGTTGTGGCTAAGTTATCTTTAGCGTTATTGCCACTTGTTAAAATGAAAAACGGCATGATCATCACCACCGCTTCAAATGCCCACAAAAGAGCAAAATTTGCCATCGATGACATCGAAGCATTAAACAAATACCATACCCTTCGCAGCTACATGCGCACCAAACTATACAACATCATGTTCACCAGCATTTTAAGGACGGTGTATGATGTTAAAGCGTATGCGGTTCACCCAGGGTTAATTAAAACCGGCATTGGCACAAAGGATACCTCAAGGTTATACGCGTGGTTATGGCGTTTATTTACCCGGCGTGGCAAGGACCCACAAACCGCAGTGCAAACCTATCTTTATTTATTAACCGCTTTAGATGCCAAGGCGTTATATTACTACCGCCTAGCCCCAGAATCAACCGCACCGGCTATAAACAACACGCGGTTTCTTAAAGTGCTTCACGAACAGACTTTACAAGATTTGAACATTAAAAAAGCGCTTGATTAAGCGCTTTTTTTAATGCATTGGTCCACGTGTTGGTGGCCGGTTACCTGGAAAATCACCGTCGTCAAAAGGGTGGCGAGGATGGGTGTTTGAAGGCATATCATCATAGCCGTTTAACATCGCTCTTAACTCAGGGAGTGTGAGGTCAATTAAATCATCGATGGTTACATCTTCTTTTTCTAGTAAAACAAGGCCAATCAATCTCGCGTGCATCACACCGATGTCATAGTCTTCACTGATTGAGCGTTCTGATTCACTAGGCATGCCGCCCATGCCGCGCATGATGGTCATGTTCGGTAGTTTATGGGTTTTAATGTCTTCTAATAACGACGCAAGCTGAATGCGGTGATGTTCAGTGTTGGTGCCCACCACATCGTATACGATGGTGTTATCTTCGTTAATGAAGCCCATGTCAATGGCTTGATCAATTAATTGTTCAAGGGCAACGTTTAAGGTTTCACCTTCTAAATCACCAAGGCTATGAATTAAGGCGACGCCATCGTCGTTTAAGCCTTGAATTTGGTGGACGGTGTCTTGATCAGAGAGGTTTAATGTAAATGAGGGGTTAAACTCAATGTATACCTCTGAATAAACAGGTTGATTGAGTGCCGGCGTTAAAAAGACCATGAGTATGATGACCATTGAAAACGCGCCCGCATAGACGATACGTAGTGGTGAGAAGAACGGTTTGCTTTTTTGTTGGTGGGATGAGGTCACAAAGGTTTGATAGCTGTGGGAGTTTTTGATGTCATCTTTGATATCAGGGGTGTCTTGTTTGGCAATATGTTTAAGTTGTTTCTTCATGGCTAACGCCTCCTTTCTTTTTAAGATACTTTAAAGCTTTTCGGTATTTCCATAAAACAGTACCTAAAGGCATATCTAATCGTTTGGCGATGTCTTTATGTTTTTCTTCCATGACCACGTGTCTAAATACTATTTCTTTTTCATCTTGAGCCAACGTATCTAAAAGTTCTTTTAAAAAGTATTGGTCCTCACTCCGTGAAAACACTTGATCAAATAAGTACTCACTATCATGCGCATCAACTGACATTTCTTTCGCACGTTTATGATAAACGTTCAAAGCAAGATTGCGAGCGATGGTTTTGATCCAAGCGGTAAACTGACTTTGTGGTTTGTATTTGGGTAGTTGTTCAATCATTTTAATGTAGGTATCTTGCATCACATCTTCAGCTAAGCTTTCATCTTTTAAAATACTTAATATTGTATAGTAAACAGGCACACGTGTGTGTTCATAGATGTAATCAAAGGCTGCTTCATCGCCTTTCATAAAGGCTTTAACAGCTTTATCAAGTTGTTTGTTCACCATAAGACCCCCTCATGTGTCACATATATAACAGTTTAGAATGCATTTTTATTGGTACGCTTTAAACTTTATTATAAATCATCAAGACCATAAATAGAAGAAGTGTGATAAGATGTTGGTGAAAGGGTGTTTTTTATGCATGAATTTGTTGCAACCACCGCGTTTGGATTAGAACGCATGTTAAAAGAAGAATTAAAAAAACTCAACATCACCATCACGGAAAGTAAAGCTGGACGTGTGTATTTTAGCGGTGATGAAAAAACAATGATGATAGCCAATATGTGGCTAAGAACAGCTGAACATGTCTACTTAATACTCGGTAAAAAGCATGTGGTTAGCTTTGATGCCTTGTTTGATTTTGTTAAAGGCTGTGATATCAAAGGATTTGTTAACGCAGATGCTAAGTTGATTGTGAATGCTCAAAGTCAAAAAAGTGATTTATTTAGCTTGCGCGATCTTCAAAAAATCACGAAAAAAGCCATCATTGAACATTTAAAACAAGAAACACCGTACCACGTTTTTGAAGAAACGGGTGCACGCTTAGATTTTAGAATCTATCTACAAGAAAATCATGCAGAGTTATTGCTCGATACAAGTGGCGATGCTTTGTTTAAACGTGGTTACCGCGAACAAGCTTTAGAAGCACCGTTAAAAGAAACCTTAGCTGCGGCTTTGGTTCTGCAATCGTTTTACGATCAAACCAGAACACTCGTTGACCCGTTTTGTGGTTCAGGCACCATCGCGATTGAAGCGGCGATGATCGGCAGCAACATCGCCCCTGGACTTAATCGTTCATTTGCCTTCCAACATTTTAAAACACACGATAAAACGGTTTATAAAAACGTGAAAAAAGAAGCCTTTCAAGCGATGGATACCAGCAGTGAATTAAACATTTATGCCTCTGATATTGACCCAAAAGCGATTAGTGTTGCTAAAGAAAACGCCAGTTTAGCAGGCGTTGATGATCAAATTCAGTTTCAAATCGCAGATGTTCAGTATGTTGATATCACCGATCCATACACCGTTTTGATTACCAACCCACCCTATGGTGACCGGTTAAGCCCAAATGAAGATTTAGTGCCGCTTTATAAAACCTTGAGTCAACTTCATCATAAAAACAACAACATGAGTGTTTATATTATTACCAACTTAACCAGCTTTGAACGCATTTATGGTAAAAAAGCAGATAAGACACGCGTATTATTTAACGGCAATATTAAGACGCGCTTATATCAATATTTTGGTCCAAAACCACCACGAACATAAAAAATGACATTATGTCGTAAATTCGAAATGTTTTATGCTATAATGGTTGACGGTGATGCATCATGACAAAAGAAGAGAAAAAACAATACCTTATATTAAAAGAACCAAACATCTATAAAGGGCTGTTGATTTTAGCCCTTCCTTTAATGCTTAATAACCTTATAAAAACGTTACACGACATTGTCGATATGTTTTTTATTGGTAGAAGTGATATGGATGCGACGGTGGGGGTGGCATCAATTCAGTTAACCTTTCCCGTTTTGTTTACCTTTATCTCCTTAGGGATTGGTATGATGGTGGCGGCTACCGCACTGATCAGCCAATTGTTAGGTTCAAATCAAAAAGAAAAAGCGGTTGATTACGCCAGCAATATTTTGCTGGTGTCTTTATTGCTTGGGACGTTGTTTGCGCTTTTAAGCTTTACCTTGGCGCCCACCATCATGGGTGCGATGGGGGCAGAGGGTGAGTATTTAGCCAACAGTGTTTTATATTTACGAATCCGTGCGTTTGAACTGCCATTTTTGTTTGGCTTTTTTGCTTATATGGGAACCAGACAAGCCTCGGGTGATACCTTAACACCGGTGCTTTTTAGTGTGACGGCGATTCTTTTAAACATCATCTTATCCCCCATTTTCATCATGGTGTTGAATTTGGGTGTGGCCGGGGCGGCTTACGCGACCTTGATTGCGAATGTGGTGGTGCATCCCTTTAGCATTTTAAGAATGTTTAAGGCTAAAGATGGCATCACTGTGAATCTTAAAGCGATGTTTCAATTAACCGCCATCAGTGAAAAGATGGCCACCATCAAGCATATTTTCACCACCGCCATTCCCGCATCTTTAGGCCAAGCGATCACCGCGATTGGCTTCGGGGTGATGAATGGTGTGATCTATAGCTTTGGACCAGAAACCGTGGCTGCTTTTGGGATTGGCAATAGGTTGTTATCATTAATCTTGCATCCAGTTATGGCAACAGGTGCGATTTTATCGGCGTTTATCGGTCAAAACATTGGCGCATTAAACGCAGAACGTGCCAAAGAAACATTCAAGAAGAATATGCTGTTTTCAGTGGGCATGATGATGGTGGGGTCGTTGTTGATCATGTTTGTAAGAGCGCCACTGGCAGGGTTGTTTTTAGGGGATAACCCTGTGGCTTTACAGATGACGGTGGATTATATGTTCTTTATCTTATTAGGCTTACCGCTCATGGCGGTATTTCAAACCTTTATTGGTGCTTATAACGGAAGTGGTAATACGCATTTTACCTTTATTTTATCGGTCACCCGTTTATGGTTAATCCGCATTCCACTTGTGTTACTCTTTGGTCGGCTGTTTCCTGAACGCGGCTCACAAGTTGTATGGGAAGCGATGCTGATCAGTAACGTGCTCATTGCCGTTTTAGGGTATATCCTTTATTTAAAAATTGATTTTAAACCTAAAGTATCACTGCGTAAAAAACGCATCAAACAAGTCACGAATCCACAACTTAAAACATCATAAATAATGTGCCTTGTTCACGCATAGACACTGTAAATCTAATGATTATAAAAACATGCTTATCATCATGAATGATTTCATACCAAGTGCACCCGGTAGGCATGCTTTTAAAAATCTCGTGAATGTTATGAAAGACTTGTGATATAATGCTTTATAAGTCGGAAACATCATGAAAAATGCCACGTTGTATACCCTACTTAACAATCAAACAAAGATTGATGCTTGTTCTTAAAAGTAGCCACATCATATTAGGAGGAAAAAATGAAAAAACTCATTGTTAGTATCACCGTTTTTTTATTAATCATGACTTTAACCGCGTGTCAAACTGACAACACCTCAAGTGATCAACCTGAACCAGATGAGAACACACAACAAGAACCAGA
>PWKX01000121.1 GCA_003559585.1 Mollicutes bacterium
AAGATTTCTTATGGTTACATTATCTGAATACCTTTGAACAATTAATGCAGATTGTCCAACTGTTTTAATAATAGGTTTAGCACCAATTCCATAAGCTCCTATAAGAACATTTGTGAAAACTTGACTAATTGATTGCTCAAGAATAGTACCTCTTTTTAATAAATAAGCTGTATCAGGAACAGTTGATGTGGGAAAAGAATTGAGAGGGGACTCCATAGAACCATCTCCATTTACTCCACTAGGATCAATATAAACTATATTGGCATAATCATCTTTTGTATTTACTGTAGGTACTTGATATGGTACGTCGTAAGTCCAGTGCTGAAATACATTACCTTCTGTATGAGCAGGTGTACTTATTGTAACAGTCTGCCCTGGTACATATTCACCTGCCCCTGTCACACTTATTCCTTCAGGAATACTTCTAAGATTTAATGTTTTATATTCAGGAGGAGTAGGTAGACTTGCATAAAATGTAATAGTTCCATCTCCATTATCATTAATGTCACTAATATCTAATCCACCATCTACACCATCTTTTAGAAATCCTTTGAGAGGTTCCTCTCCACCTATAGCTGTTCTGCCAACTAATTGTGAATGATGTGCTCTACTTATAATTCCATTAACGGTAAGTGTTCCATTTTCTCTATATATATATACTTCATCAGGTGGCCCTTGAGCATTCCCATTAACATCTGGATTAATTCTATAAATTAATAAACCTGTACCAAACAATGATTCATAAGAGTCTCCATTATTAACTCTGTATTCTACCATATAGAATTCATCACTCTCTACAGAAGGATATATCTTATAACAATTATTTATACCATTATTGTGAAGGCTATTAATTGTGTAATAACCACTTTGAGTAATTTCAGGTATTTCTGTAATCCAACTGTTAGTGGTATATTTATGCTTCATCCAAGCACCCATATGGCCACCACCAGTTCCCATTAAATCCCATGAAGCTACAGGAGTAATACCTCCACTATATCTATACAAGTCAGGAGCACCATAGACATGAAATAATTCATGTACTAATATTTTTCTATTAGATTGTGATTCAGGTTGGAAACAATAATCTCTAACTCTTTTACCATTAATATAAACAGCAGTACCTCCTAGTATCCATCTGTGTGCCCATAATATAGAACTCCAAGCACCATGACTACCTTTTACTATAAAACTAACAGAATCAACTAATCCATCTAAATCTTTATCTAAGTCAATACTTGTAGGAACCATAGGTGCAATATGTTCTATAGCACGCCTAAGTAACGCCCACTCTCTATCACGTCTCTCTGCACCAAAATTGCCTCCTGTATACCCATCGGGATTACTAGTTTCATTATAAGGCTCGTAATATCCTCTGTTGTAAATATCGGTATAAGGTACAACTTCTCCACCTTCAAATGGAGGAAAGTGATGTGAAGTAATACCTGCCTTACCATAACTAACAGTTTGAAAGTAATGATTAACTGAATTTGTAGGCCCATTAAATCTATTATCCCAACTAAGAGAGTTATACATAAATGATCCTTCATCATCGGCAAATTGAATATATACAACTAAGTTATTCATTTGTCCAAGATGTATAGGCCCACTCTCAGGATTACTAAGTGGGCCAGAACTAAAATCCTCAATATCTCCTTCAGTATTTTCAGGATTACTATTCTTAAGTTTAGCTTCTTTAGCTCTTCTTTTAGTTTCATAGTCACCACCCATAGGTTCCATAAACTGCTTCCTTATTTCATCTACCTCAGAGTCTTTTATTTTAGCAACTTTGGATTTAACTTTTACTCTATGGAGTCTACTTTTATTAAAAGTAGGTTTAAATACTCTTACATTGCTAGGAACAAAATTTCCATCTTTATCGTTCTCAGCAAAATAGTATTTACCATCATCAGCTTGTATAATTCTATTACCTTCTTCATCGTGTAGGTAGTGAACAAATTCATCCCCTGTAGCATACAGAGTATATTCTTTTCCATCTTCTACTACTATAGTAGGAATGTTTTCTATATAAGCCATTATTCTATATATTTAAAATCATTAGTACTATTTAACCACTCTTTGAATCTTTGAGGACTAGCTTTCCACCATTTAGGCATATTATATATCCAAGCAACAAATTCACTACAATACATTCTACTAGTAGCAGCTTCTTCCTTCTTACCTCTCCATCTACCTGTGAGTATATACCAGGGTTGCCATACAATAAGACTTACAAAATCATATCCTGTTATTCCCATTTTAAGAAACACCTTATCAGTAATATGTCTCTCTAGTTCTATATCTAAATACTTAGGTCTATGAATTGTGTATTCATAATTATATCTCTTAGTCCAATTCTCAACAGTCTTAATATTAGTACCATTGATCTGACTATCAGCAATCAGTATTGTATTATTAATTTTAATTACTATTGCTGTATGATTTACTCTACTCTTAGTAAACCATTGTATAGCTTTAGCTAGCCAACTTGATGAATAGCAGTGAAGTATATCACCATGTCTTAGTTGTTTTACTTCTAGTGTTTTTATCATAGT
>PWKX01000069.1 GCA_003559585.1 Mollicutes bacterium
CAACCAACCTGCGATTTAGAAAAATTTGTGTTGACGATGAAAGATTTAGGCATGAACACACTAAAATGTTTTACGACGTATTCAGAATCTGGCCGGCAAACAGACCATGCCTCGATTGAAACATTGTTAAGGTTAACCAAAAAACATGATTTTTTGTTGGTCGTACACGCCGAAGATGACCAACAAATCAACCTAAAACCAACCATGCGGAGTAAGGATTTGCCACTGGCTAGACCCGAACAAGCCGAAATTGACGAGGCTTTAAGATTAGCCGCATTGGTTGAAAAGACAGATGGGTATTTATATATGGTACATGTATCAAGTGGGCGGACGATTCAAGCGCTGAAAAAACATCACCCTCAGCTTATAAATGACCATTTCTTTATTGAAAGCTGTCCACAATACATTGTGTTTAACGATGAGCTGTTAAGGTCCCATCACGCAGATTTATATACCTGTGCCCCACCGCTTAGACCAGCCACATCACAGGCAATGTTAAAGGCATTATTTGATGACATTCATACCTTTGGGACCGATCATTGTGCCTTTCATAAAGCCGATAAACTGAACAAACGCTTAGAAGAGATGCCAATGGGTATTGGTGGTGTTGAACAAGCCTTTACGGTGCTTTATTCAATTTTCGGCCTTAAGGTTGTGCCTAAAATGACAAGTCATGTGGCCAAGACCTTTCATCTACATCACAAAGGGGCCATTAAGATTAACCACGATGCCGATTGCTTTATATTTAATCCCAACGCGCAACATCTAAACAGCCATCACGGCTATGCCGATTATAATCTTTATCAAGGCATGGATGTTAAAGGCGCCGTTGAGACAACGCTACTAAGAGGCGCTTTGCGCGTCAACCAAACATCCTTTAAAGAAGGAAGGGGGCAACACCGACATGGCAACACCACGCGCACTCATTAACGTATCACTATACGATTATGAACAGTTTATGGATCACGCGTATGTTTTATTTGACCACAAAATTCTTGATGTTGGGCCCATGCATCAATTTAAGGATAAGGGCTATGAGGTGATCGATTTAAAAGGCCATCTTTTATTACCAGGGTTTGTGGTGGCACACACACATGTGTATGCGACGTTTGCTCGCGGCTGGGAAAACAGTTTTGAGTATGAAGATTTTATGGATATTTTAAAATCACAGTGGTGGAAACTTGACCGTCACTTAACACTAAATGATATTTATTATAGTGGTGTTATTAGCGCGAGTGATCACTTACTTCAAGGCGTGACAACGATGATTGACCACCACGCCAGCGGCGTGGTTAAAGGGGCACTCAGCACGTTAAAAGAAGCCATCAGTGACCGAGTGGGGTTAAGAGGGATTTACGCCTTTGAAACCAGTGACCGCTTTAGTGTGAATCAATGCATTGAAGAAAACCTTGATTTTATGGCAACATCCTCAACCTATCACAGTGGGTTATTTGGCATGCATGCCTCTTTGTCTTTAAGTGAACAAACCTTAAAAAACATCAAACATCGCATTCAAAATAAACCCGTGCATATCCATGTGGCTGAAAGCGAACTTGATCAAGAAGATGCCTTCATCAACGTGGGCGAACGGGTCGTTGAAAGACTCAATCGCCATGGGTTGATCAACCCTGATTCTATTTTGGCACATGCGTTACACATCGATGACAACGAAGCGGCGATTATTAAAAAACAAGGGGCTGTGGTGGCGTTAAACCCATCATCCAATATGAATAACGGTGTTGGCTTTCCAGATGTTAAACGGCTAAAAAAACACGGCATTCCTATGATGATTGGCAATGACGGACTCAACAGTGCCATAACAGGTGAATATTTGACGTTGTTTTATGGCACGCACATGAAAGAAAACCATCCACATGCGATGTCATTAGATGATTTAAATGCCATGATAAAACAAAGTTTTGTGTATGCATCCAAGCAATTAAACACAAAACTAGGTCAATTTAAACCAGGTTATGAAGCAGACTTCTTAACCGTGCCATACACACCACCCACCCCATTAAAAACAAGCAATGTAATGGGACACTTAGTATTTGGTTTGTTTGCAGGGTTTAAACCAAAGGATGTGTATATTGGTGGTTCTATCAAAGTTGAAGATTACCAATTACTTAGTGATGTGAAAGGCGATTATAAAACAGCCCACGCTAAAGCGCAAGCTTTATGGGAACGCATTAAAAAAGAGGATGATGCTTGATGAAACAAACCAATGTTACCTTCGATGGTTTAAGGTTAAAAAACCCACTAATGCCAGCCAGTGGACCACTGGTTGGAGATGCTGATAAACTCACCTACATGCAAGAAACCCTAGGGTGTGGCGCGGTGGTGAGTAAAACCATCTCAACGTCTCTACCAACCATACCTAAACCTTGTATCTATGGGAAGAAAAACTTGGTGATGAATGCAGAGTTATGGAGTGAACATAGCCATGAAACATGGATTAACAACTTTTTACCTGCCTTTAAACGCATTCAAAAAGTCCCGTTGATCATCAGTGTTGGTTACAGCAAAGAAGACATGGAAGC
>PWKX01000181.1 GCA_003559585.1 Mollicutes bacterium
ATCGGATAAAAAGTCATAACAAAGCCAATCACAATGATGCCGTAAATGAGGGTGAAGGGAATGCCAATTTTTAGAAAATCTCTTGTCTTGTAACTTCCCGGGCCCATGACCATCAAGTTGGTCTGGTAGCTCACAGGAGTGAGAAAGGCAGCCGATGCAGCAAATGCCAGTGTGAGGTAGACGGGCGTCGGGTTGAGTTGAAGATCATTGATGAGTTGGTACACCAGAGGAAACATAATACTGATTGCGGCCGCATTGGTTATAAAAGAAGTAAACAGCAAAGTCAACCCAAATACTCCGATCAGGATGAATAACACCGGAAAATCCTGCATGTAAGCAATGGCGGGGCCGGCAATGATTTCGGCTCCTCCGGTATCGATAAAAGCGATACCCAGGGTAATGGCACTTCCCAAAATGATGAACAAATCCAGACTCACATTTTTCTTGGTTTCTTCTTCGGAAATCAGGTTGAGTAAAACACCGCTGCAGAGCATAATCAGAAGTCCTACAAAGAGCGACAAGAGTTGAGCAATAATGGCGGCTATGGACAGCAAAGTGATGGCACCGATGGCCCTTTTTTTCCAAATCGAGTGATTCTCCGTTTTTTCGATCACAGAAACGGTGTAAAAATTGTGGTTTTTATTGCTCAATTGCTGGAAATTGGCACCCGCTGAAAGCAAAAGCAAATCCCCGGCGCAGAGGGGAATTTCCCCAAGTTTTCCGCGCAACCGGGCCCCTTTTCTGTGAATACCGATTACGGCCGCGTCAAAAGCCTCTCTGAACTCGACCTGCTTGAGGGTTTTTCCCTCCAGTGAAGAGTTAAAAGGAACGACGACTTCTACTATATCTGAGCTCTCTGACAGCTGAAATTCTTCTTTTTTGGCCCAGCTGAGACCGGGAGTGTTCTTTACCAGATCCAAAACCCCGCTTTTTTCCCCGGCAAAGTACAATTTATCGCCTTTTTTGATTACCTCCTCCGGGCCTACAGGTCGTATAATCTGATTCTTACCGCGGTGTATTTCAGCCAGGAAAATGCCATCCAGGTTTCTCAAATCCGCTTCGGCCACTGTTTTTCCAATAAAGTCCGAATTTTTACTGATGGTGGTTTCCGTTAAATACCTCCTCATATTTGCTTTGATTTCATCAATGGGATTGACGTGGTCGGGCAGCAATCTCTGTGAAAAAAGAACCAGAAAGAGGATGACAGCCATCAATACCAGTATTCCCGGGAGTATAAAATCGGCAAAGGTCAGGGACGGATGCCCCGACGAAACAATGAATCCTATCAAAACCAAGTTGGTACTGGTGCCGATGGGTGTCATCATTCCCCCCACAATGGCCGCATAGGATAGCGGGAGATACAGTTTAGAGGGGGAGACACCGTTGTTTTGACTCCACTTGTAAATATAGGGAATCATAAGAGCTACAATCGGGGTGTTATTCATGATGGCCGATAAGCTGCCAACAGAGACAGACATGCGAAACAGTAAACCGCGGGGCTTGTCTGCAGAACCGAACAACTTGTCGAATAAATTCACCAAATTGAAGGTTTTGCTGAGCATGTGGGAGACCAGTATCAGCAGGAAAATGGTCAGTATACTTTTGTTGGAAAAACCGCTCAGAAAGTCCTCTACGGGAATTACGCCGACCGTGAGGAGGATCAAAACACCCACCAGAAAAACAATAGAGGGACGGTACTTGTCCCATAGCAAAAAGATAACCACAAGGGCCAAAACCGCAATTACTAACCAGGTCTGCCATTCAGCGATCATCTCGAATTACTTTAAACCACGGATTGAGTAAATTTTCCTTATTGTAAACCAACGCTTTTCCGGTATTCCAGTCAATCACACGACAACCGGCTGCCCTGCAGATGGCATCTCCCGCAGCCGTATCCCACTCCATGGTCGGTGCCGGCCTGGGATAGAGGTCGGCCCGGCCTTCGGCAACGAGGCAGAGTTTCAGTGAACTGCCGGCAGAAATGGTTTTTAAGCCGGGTTGTTCCTTTTTCATTTCTTCCAGAAAGTCCCGGGTGGGTTCATTGAGGTGAGACCTACTGGCAACCACTGTAAACGGACGGTCTGTTGGAATCAACGGCAGCTTTTGCCCTTTTGTTTTAGCGAGCTCACCCGGTTGTCGGATCCCGCTTTTTTTAATGGCCTCGCCATTGTATATGCCTGAGTACAAGTCCCCGGTAACCGGAGCGTAAACGACTCCCAATTGTGGGTATCCGTTTTTTATCAAAGCGATGTTTACCGTAAACTCACCGTTTCTCTTCACGAATTCCCGTGTGCCGTCCAGCGGATCGATCATCCAGAATTCACCCCAGTTCTCCCGCTTTCGGAAGGGAATTTCCCGACCTTCCTCACTCAAAATGGGAATCCCTGTTTCCTGCAGTATTTCTCTAATGGCTTTATCGGCCTGACGATCGGCAAGAGTAAGAGGGGAGTTGTCTTCTTTGTGATCTACCGAAAAATCCGTTCGGTAGATTTCCATTATTCGCTGACCGGCAATTACAGCAGCTTTTTCAGCCGCC
>PWKX01000105.1 GCA_003559585.1 Mollicutes bacterium
AAATAAAAGGAACGAAGCTGGCTTAACACCAACTTCATTCCTTAACAAGTATTGTCTAATTATTGTTTGTTTCATCTAGAAGTTTCATGTATCAAACGTTTTAAGCATTAAGGTTGAAACGCACCAAATAACACAAGCCATGTTAACAATGTTTTAGCAACAAGCGATAAGATGATATAACCACGTTCACCATATAAATAGTTTTTAAACTTACCAATCCCCTTGTATTGTAAAAACATGTTGACTGGGAATGTGTTAAACGCTAGAAAATACGTAATTAAGATGGCCCAAACAAATCCAGGTATTTGATCAAGGTTTGGATTCACACCGATATAAAAAGCAATGGCGATCCATGGTGCTAAGCCAATCACTGAACCAAAAATAAACGGTAACCAGTTTTTCTTCTTTTCTTTGTCTTCACTGCTGTTTAATAACTCCATATCAAGTCCAAAGAAGTTCATTGCCGCATTCGCAAGCGCAATCAATGCAAAAACCGCAATATCTCGAACCCCAAACAATGATGAAATAAGCACAATCATCAAAGATGAACTGATGGCATATTCATACCAACGAAGCTTGTTGATTCCTTTTTTCAAATCAGCCACATATCTGTCTTTGTATGGGATGGCAATGATGAAATGAAACAATGCCGATATCAATAAAAAGCTAGCTGTTAAAGGAATGAAAGGCAATTCAAACAATGTATCTGTGGTTGTTAACACCAGTCCTTCACCTTGAATAAATTCAAGGTAGTTCCCAACAACCGGGATGGTAAAGGTTTGGGTTCCCGTCCCATCTAAGTTTGGATAAATCAAAAAAGCAAAAAGCATCATGAAGGTCCCTTGAATTAAGTGCACGGTTCCCATGATTTTGTTAAACCGAATCAAGTTTGGATAAGATAATTTTTCTTCTGTTGTTTTAGAAGCCATATGAGTCCCCCTCTTATGATTTTTATATTTTCAGTATAGCATATAGCTACAAAAAAACGAGCTTTTAATGCTTTTTATCATTTTAAGTTCCAAAGAACCCACAACAAAAACAACACGACATACATTTGTTTGTTATAATAGATGTATACGAGGAGTGATGACATGAAACTGTATCATATCAACGATCACGAAGTAACCTTTGACCCTAAAGAACATCAATACACAGTAGACGGCTTTAAAGTCACTAACATTTCAAAAATCGTTGATGAAATCTATCCTAGAAACCACAAAAACATCGACCCAGACATTTTAAAAATGGCCGCAGAAAAAGGCATCGAGCTTAAGCATATGATCGATAACTTTGAAAAGCAAGGCGTTAAAACATATCATAAAGAAATGCAAGGCTATTTGGCACTCAAAACACAACATCAATTCACCGTTCAAGCTCAAGATATAGTTGTTTTGTTGTATCATCATGGTGCCGTGATTGGGGCAGGCAGTTTTGACATGATCGTTGAATCACCGTACATGAAAGGCAAAGGACTCGCCGATGTCAAACGCATGAAACATATCAATCAACAACGTTTAACCTTGCAACTCAATCTATATAAGTTAGCCTATGAACAAACATATAAGCAAAAGCTACATTATTTAAAATGCATTCATATTAGAAATCGTCACCACCAATACCTAGACATCATGATCGATAAAAACGCAACAACAGCTGCATTAAATCGTTTTATTGAGAACCATCCAATTAACCATAACCAATATATTTGATTAAAAGGAGGGCTTAGCGATCGAATTATTAAGTCAAAAATTTAAAGAAATCATCATCGCAGTTTTACCAGTGACTTTGCTCGTGATGATACTACATCTTACATTCGTCCCCTTAAGCACCCCGACGTTTATCAGATTTTTAATTGGTTCGCTTTTTATTTTAATTGGGCTGACCTTATTTTTGATTGGTGTAGACAAGGGGATAACCCCACTTGGTACTAATATTGGTGAGGCGATCACCAAAACTAAAAAGCTTTGGGTTATCCTTTTAACAGGTCTCATTTTAGGCGTGTTCATCACTTTAGCAGAACCAGGGTTAATTGTCTTTGCCAATCAAGTTGAGCATGTTAGTTCTGGGATGTTAACTATGTGGAGCCTACTGATTGTGGTTTCAATTGGGATTGCATTATTGCTTGCATTTGGTTTATACCGTATTTTATATCACATCGATTTAAACAAAGTATTAACCGTGTTGTATCTGTTGATTTTTGTATTTGCTTTGTTTACACAACCAGAATTTATCATCATTTCTTTTGACGCCTCAGGTGCCACCACTGGTGTTTTAGCTGTTCCTTTTATCATGGCCTTAGCGGTTGGTATTTCACACTTGAAGAAAAACACCACAGAAAATGAAGAAGATAGCTTTGGAATCATTGCGATTGTATCTGCTGGGGCTATACTCTCAGTCTTAGTACTCAGCAACTTTAGACCAAGTGTGGATTTCATCAGAAATTTAGAACCAACAACACTTGAAAAAACAGGCATCTTAACCTATTATGTGAGCATTGCCTTACAAATATTCATCGATACACTGCTTGCTATGTT
>PWKX01000093.1 GCA_003559585.1 Mollicutes bacterium
ATTCAATATTTTAACAAATTGGTTAAAAAAGACTTAGAGATAGATTTTGATATGTTTGTGGTTAAATATTTACAAAAAACTATGTAATCAAAAAGGAGAAATGCTTGTCATTTTCTCCTTTTTTTTATGCCACACGACAGATATGCGCTGTTTTTAGATGTTCATAGGGTCTATACTGTGATTATGATGACACAAGATAATTCTCATAAGAAATGGGGGCATCCATATATGATAAGAAACCATCATACCGTTTTATATGTCAGTATGTTGCTTTTGATAACCATAAGTATCATGTTCCTTTTAAATGAAGGTAGCTTAACTAGTTATGCCTTTTATATATTACCGATGCCGTTTACACGGTTTTATAAGGAAGAACATTCAATTGAAGGTGAGTATCAATTAATCCATTCACCGTATCACTGTCAAATCATATTTATTCAGGCTAGTGAAAAAGTATTAATTGAGTGTAGCGATGCCCTGGTGGCTAAATACAATTTAGACGATCATGTTTTTATCGTTAGTGAAACAGAGTTTCAAAACTTATTAGATAATAAAGAAGATATCGCGATGTTTAAACACATACATCTTGATGATATGGTTGAGATGTTTAAAGAAAGAAAATTTAAAATATCACTACCAGGTCAACAAGGTTACTTATCGATGGTACAAACGGGTGTGTTTCCACTTAAAAAAGGGCATGCGTTTAAAGCATATGTCTCATCTAAAGCAACAGAGATGCCAAACATTGTCTTAAAAGAAGAAGAAACAGTGTATGAACATACAAAGGATTTAATCATTAAAACCAACCGTGATGGGTTCATCACGCATGTATCCAATCAAGCGATGATGGTGTTAGGATTATCACATAACCATATCAATGAACATATTAAAAACATCATCAACCAACAACAAGACACACCAGTTTGGTATGACGATGTCTTATCAGAAGGCAAAGTTGAGTTTGAAACCAATCACGGCTCCCATGTGGTTCGTTGGCATATTGAGTGTGTGTATGACGATCAACACCACGTGCAATCACTGATTGCGGTGGGGCATGTGATTGATCAACAACTGAGTGTCACACATGATGATAAAACCACAGGGTTTTTAAATCAAACAGGGATTATGGCCTTACTTGAACAAACCCAAGATATTAAACACGCGCATGTTTATTATATTAAAGTTGCAAACTTTGAACATATTATTGATGTATACGGGTTGTTGGTCAGTCAAAAAATCATTGAAAACGTCGCTAAAGAAATAAAAAAATGCCAATCACACGGTGTTGAAATTGGCCGGTATTTAGATGATGCGTTTTTAATTTATTCAACCACACCTGAGATAACAAAGCAAACGTTGATGTCGATTTGCCACAACCTCTCTAAGAAAACCTACCAGATTGATGAGATCACCATACAAATTGATCTGCATGCTGGGTATGCCGTTTACCCTGAACATTCAAGTCGGGTGGCACACTTAGTTTCACTGGCTTCACTAGCTATGAAAGCCAATAAGCATGAAGCTGGTGCTTTATTAACCGCTTATCAGCCTAAAATGGGTGCTAAGTTAAAACATGATTTGCTGATTTCAGACCGTTTGAAAAAAGCCATTGATGAAGATGATATCGATGTGCATTTTCAAAACATTTATGATTTAGATGATAACAAAGTTAATTATGTTGAAGCTTTAGCACGGTGGGAAGACCCCTATATTGGACAGGTGAATCCTGAGGTCTTTTTAAACATTGCGGTAAAAAATAAAATCATTGATAAACTAGATCAAGCCTTGATTCATAAAAGTTTAGCGTACTTTAAGGTGTTGCATCAAAAGAGTCCGCAACTGATTTTATCGCTTAATTTAACCCCACAAACAATCATGAAACATGATATTGGCACGTTTTTAGTCGAACAAGTGCATGCCTATGCGCTTAATCCTGCCTCGGTGTGTCTTGAAATTAGTGAAAAAACATTTGTGTTAAACACCGATGTGTGTCGCTCACAAATCCGCATGCTTAAACAAGCAGGGTTTATGATTGCGCTTGATGATTTTGGGAAAGATTACTCATCTTTAGCGGTGTTAGAAAGTGTTGATTTTGATGTGATTAAGCTGGATGGTTTGTTTACCAAAAACATCCAGCTAGAAAAAAACCAAGAGATAGTAAAAATGGTGAAAAAAATCACGGAGTTATCAGATAAAGATTTAATCATCGAAGGGGTTGAAACAAAGAAACAACGAGATATCTTATCAAAACTAGGCTGTAAACACCAACAAGGCTTTTTGTTTCATAAACCAGAAAAAATGGTATAACCTTAAAGCGGTTATACCTTTTTTTGCCTTGTTATTGCGGTTAAACTTGATATGTTGTATGATATACATAACCTTTGTTTTAAGAATATGGAGGCGTTAGCATGCATGTTGTGCCAATCATCATTATCTTTATACCGATCTTAACGTCTTTAATCATATATTTAATCAAATCATCTTGGAGCTATTATTTTGCTTTGGTTGCGCAACTA
>PWKX01000032.1 GCA_003559585.1 Mollicutes bacterium
CCTGATTCATAGCCAACATAACCCGGTGGAGCCCCAATCAATCGTGCCACACTGTGAGATTCTTGATATTCACTCATATCAATGCGAATCATTTGGTCTTCTGAATCAAACAAATGCTCTGCTAAGGTTTTTGCCAGTTCGGTTTTACCAACCCCTGTGGGACCTAAGAAGATAAAAGAACCAACAGGCTTTTTAGGGTCTTTCAAAAACGCCCTTGCTCTTAACACGGCATCTGAGACGCTTTTTACCGCTTGGTCTTGACCGATGACGCGTTGATGTAAGTATTTATCAAGATTGAGTAACTTATCGCGTTCGCTTTCCATCAACTTTTTAACAGGAATGCCCGTCCATTTAGAGATGATATCAGCAATTTCTTCTTCTGTCACTTCCTCTTTGATTAAGCGTTGGTCATCTTGATCAGAAGCTTTGGCTTCTTCTAAAGCTTTTTCGGCTTCTGGTAGGTCACCATATTTTAACTTAGCCAATCGTTCTAAATCATACGCACGACTCGCTTGTTCAATATCTTTATTAATGTCATCGATTTTTTGTTTGAGTTTTTTAACATCACCCAACCCTGCTTTTTCATCTTCCCACCGAGCTTTTAAATGATCGTGTTTATCTTTAATCATACTGATTTCTTCTTCAATATGCTCTAATCTTTTTTTTGATTGTGGGTCTTTTTCTTTGCTCAATGAGGTTTTTTCGATTTCTAGTTGTAATAGTTTTCTTGATAACTCATCTAATTCTGCAGGCATCGAATCGATTTCAGTACGAATGAGTGCGGCTGCTTCATCCATTAAATCAATCGCTTTATCGGGTAAAAATCGATCTGATATATATTTGTGAGATAAAGTCGCACAAGCAACGAGTGCTTGGTCACTAATCCTTACACCATGATGGATTTCATATTTATCTTTAATGCCTCTTAAAATGCTAATGGTATCCTCAACATTTGGTTGGTCGACCATCACTGGTTGAAACCGTCTTTCTAAGGCCGCGTCTTTTTCAATGTATCGTCTATATTCATCAATGGTGGTAGCCCCAATACAATGCAGTTCTCCTCTAGCTAACATTGGCTTTAAAATATTGCCAGCATCCATAGCGCCTTCAGTTTTACCAGCACCAACAATAAGATGTAGTTCGTCTATGAATAATATTATTTGACCATCTGAATCGCTCACTTCTTTTAACACAGTTTTAAGTCGCTCTTCAAACTCACCACGATACTTAGCACCAGCCACTAACGCCCCCATGTCTAAGGCGAAAATCGATTTGTTTTTGAGCCCTTCTGGCACATCACCATTAACAATACGCATGGCTAAGCCTTCAGCGATGGCGGTTTTCCCAACACCAGCCTCGCCTACCAACACAGGGTTGTTTTTGGTTCGTCTTGATAAAATGCGGATGATGCGTCTGATTTCATGATCCCGGCCAATCACAGGATCAAGATTACCGTCTTTAGCCATAGCAACTAAGTCACGGCCATATTTTTCTAACGCATTGTAGCTAGATTCAGGATGTTCAGATGTGACCGTTTTGTTTTTTCTAATCGAAGATAATGTGTCTTTAAACGTCTTTTTATCAATATTAAATCCACTTAAAAAATTTTTAGTGTCTGCTTCTTTCAAATCAAATAAAGCCAAATATACATGTTCAACACTCATAAATTGATCTTTAAATTGTTTTTGGATATCTTCAGCCTTGACCATTAATTCTGAGGTGGAACGGTCCATATACATATCTTGAACACCCGCTAAAGCGGGTTCCTTATCTAATGTCGCATCTAATGCATTTTTCAACCCATTAACATCAATGTTCATTCTTTTTAACACATCAACCACCAATGAATCTTCCACGCTTAAAAGCGCCTTATGCATATGATGCGGGGTTATTTTTTGATGGTCTTTTCTTATCGCAATATTTTGCGCCTCTTGCACCACCTGACGCATCTTTTCAGTCATTTTTTCTACATTCATAAACTTGTCTCCTCGTATGATAAAATAGGGCTTCAGGTTCCCTGAAGCCCTGTTTTCTTATTCGACATCGATCACGTAGCCTTTATTTTGAATATCACTTTTTTCAGCGTTAATACGTAAAATACCATCTTCTAATTTTGCCTTCAATTTACTTGGATCAACATCTGGTAAATGAAGCGCACGTTTCATAGAGCACACACGACGCTCTTTGTGTAAATAACGTTTCTCTTCATCACGATCTTCTGTTGACTCATCACGGTCAATTTGAATCGTTAAGGTTTGATCGTCATATGATACTTTGAGTTCATCTTTCTTAACCCCTGGTAAATCCGCTGTGATATGATAAGCATTGTCTTTTTCTTCTACATCAAGTTTAAACGTGTCATGTCGCAATGACCGCATGGGGCTAAAAAAGTCATCCAATAAATCGCTGAAATCTGTGACATCATCACGTCTACGTGGCGATGCACTAAAAGGTGTTAATCTAAACATTTGACAACCCTCCTTATGTGTTTTGTTAGCACTCTCAATGTATGAGTGCTAATTCAATTATATTATAAGAATGATTGTTTCATTTGTCAAGTATTAATGCACTAAAAAATGTGATGCAAGTCCGCTAGACCAGCACCACATATTTTTGATGATGTATAAATGAATTTTATTGTATATTACACTAACTTAGCTTGCTGGCTAAATGATATCACTGGCATCTTTTTTACCGAAATACAAAAAGCCAACCAACATCCAACCAATCATGACAATAGCGGTGAAAATCAACACAGGTAGTGCCCCAAATTGGAAGATAAGCGGCACACTAATGGCGGTCATCACACCACCACCTACAAACGGTTCAAACATCAACTGTTTATAGCCAAAAGCTTCTAACGCTTTGGTGTCTTGATTAGAATCAACAATCCGAATCAACATTAACCCAGCAGCGGTCATCCCCATTGATTGACCAAAATCACCAATTCCACGTTCAAACCAGTTTTTAGGAATCATACGTGGTGCAATATATAAAAACGCTAGCAAGTTCCATGTAATACCAACGAGAGCTAATGTTAAAAACACACCGATGTTGGCGCCAATGACTTCGAGTGATAAGGTGGCAATCGCCCCAACAATTAAATAATCTAAAGATAATCCTTGTAAGCGGGTAATCATGTCACGATCGACGAGATGATACTTATCATATTTATCTAAAAACAGTTGTACCAATACACCACCAAGCATCGCTAAAGGGAATAACGGCATATAGCCAACAATCGTTAAATCACCAGAAGCATTCCAAGTGGCGTTTTCTAACATCACCAGCAATTCTAAAATACCACGGCCCAGTAAAATAGCAATCGCAATCATCCCAACATGCAAAGCTAAGGGTTCAATCGATTGCGGCGATGTGGTTAACACACCACTGGGTTCACGGTCCTCCACATCAACAATTCCACGCAGTTGTGACTCATCAAAATCTTTCGGATTTTTTAAGTAATTGGTTTTTTGTTTGCGAACACCCCAGTTAATCAATGCCACCCCAAATAACACGCCACTTACAACCCCAACAGTAGCCAAACCAAGTGCAAGGTCAGCCCCTTCAGAGAATCCAAGTTCCTCAAACGTTGAGGCAAGCCCAGCACTGGTACCATGACCACCTTCAAAGGCAATTTCAATGAGTGCACCAGACATGGGATTTGCGTTAAATAATGGCACCAACACCACTAAGGTTACCAAAATACCAAATACGTATTGACCCCAAGCGACGGTTTGTCCGAAAGACACTTGTGGCCCAGCAGTCATCCATATGTCTTTAAACTTAGGAATGGTTTTACCTAAAAATAGTGATGCAAAAATCACATTAATCAACAAACCAGGTAATGTGCTCATCACCTCTATAACAGGCCCTGTTAAAAAGCCGTATTCAAAACCATCAGTCTCTGAGAAGACGCCGATTAAAGACCCTAATACTTCTGGTCCAATAAACAGCAACAAAAAACCTGCAATGATGGAACTCGGTAAGAAAAAGGTTGAAAAAATTTTAAATCTCAAACGGATTAACTTTGCGACAACGAGTGCCACACCAATCAATAAAATAGAAAAACCAACAACTTCTGGTTGCATATCATCACCCTTTGTCTGATTTGGTTTCATTGTACAACGATTGGGAGCAAAATAAAAGGCCTTTGCAAGGCCTTTATTGACGTTTCTTTAAAAACAATGTGGTTTCCTCAAATGTCATGGGTTTAGAAAATAAGAATCCTTGAACATAATCAACGCCTAAATCTCGCATCTGTTCAAAAATCTCTGTCTCTTCTACCCCTTCAGCGATAACATCCAAATTCATATAATGAGCCAAATCTATGATGGTTTTTACCAATTGTTTGGTGTCTTCACTTTCGGTGATACTTAAGGTGAAATCTTGATCGATCTTCACTTTTTTTACCGGTAAATCTCTTAAACAGGACAGTGAAGAATACCCCGTTCCAAAATCATCTAAAATCGATTCAACACCAATATATTTAAATGCCTCTAAAAACGATTGTGTTAACGAACGATTCAACATCAACGTGGATTCAGTCATCTCGATTTCTAATTGGTGTTGGATATTGGATTTTTTGATGGTGTCAATCATATTTTCGATTAAGTGAGGGTCAAACAAATTTCGTTGTGATATATTGATAGCCATTTTGATTGATGGTTGGATTTTAGAAAAAACACGGTAGTCTTCAATGACTTTATCTAATAACCAGGCGGTGATTTGATCTATCAACCTAGTTTCCTCAGCAAGCGGTATAAATTGATCCGGTGATAACACCTCGCCATGATGCATCCATCTAATTAACGCTTCTAATTGCACGACGTTTTCTTTCATATCAAGAACCGGTTGATAGACAATGAATAATTCATCATTTTTAATGGCTAAGGGTAACTCACCTAGTCGTTGCAACAACAATTGATCTTCTTTATGCGCATCATGGAACACCACGTATTTTAGCGCATTGTTTTTTGCGTGCAATGCAGCAATGTCTGCTTCATTAAAGCGATCTGTAGTTGTTTTGGCTTCATCGCCAATAGAATAACCAATTGAAAAATCTAAGTATAGCGGCACATTCTCTCCGAAAAACGTTTGTTCTTCTAACGTTTTACTAAAGTCTTGTGCCATGCTATGGTGATCGATTTTCGATAACTCTATCCAAAACCGTCTTGAGTCAGCTTGGATCACAATAGCACTTTCCGGCAATGATTTTTTGACTAAATCAAACAAATCTTTTAATACTTTATAATAAGCATGACGACCAAGTAAAATGATTAATGATTCGTAATTATTGATTTGTAGGGTCATGGCCACAACATTAGTTTTAGGCTTATCTTCGGGGTTTGATTTCATATAATGATTATAATTAGGTAGACCCGATTCAACATGGTGTGTGGTTTGAAACATCACTTTGTTAAACTGTGCATATACGTAATCAAACAAGCCACCAGAAGATAACCCAATTAATGCAAAAAACAACATTCTAAACAGCCAGTTTTCAATTGTTTGCATCTCCCCAGTTGTCGTATTTAAAGGCATTAACGGACCAAGTATGATGCCTGCAACAACCGCAGCGATTAACCCGCCTTTAAAGCCATATAAAAACGCCCCTAGCACAATCAGCACATAGACAATATGCAAGTAAGCATGCTGGGTTCCCCCTGTGGCATAAACAAATAAGTACACAACTGGAAACAATAAAAACGCTGATACTGTTAGTACGCGTCTTAAGCCACGTTGTTGTTCGAGTAGTTTTTTTAATAGTGTTTCGCGCTTATCCATACATGATGCCTCCAACCAAGACTTACTTTTAATTATAGCATATGACTGTGCACAAATGGGGTGTTTTTATGTCATTATTGATAACTTGTCGAGACAATTTCATAATGTGATGAATTGATATATGTGTTGGTCCATTCAAAAACCCTTCCGTCTTTAAGATAAACGGTTATCTCAACATTCATCATAGGGGTATATTCAGATACATCAAGATGTTTTTGGTACTTAGGCTTGATGAAGGTAGCTCGAAATCGCTGGTCAGCTTTTACAATCGTTAAACCTAGAACATCTTGAGCGTATTGGTAGATTGAACTCTCAACCACATCTTCATTTAACTTGATAACTTGTCTTGGAAAATATGATTCATCAATCATCACAGGAATGCCGTTGTTTTTACGTGATCGCACCACCTTATACACATGAGAACCTTCTCTAATATTCAACCGCTCTGCCACTGTCGAATCAGCGCCTTGTAAGCTAAATTCAATCAGCTCACTTGAAGGTTTTCCACCAGCGATGGTTACTTCCTTGGTGAAACCACTAAACGCTTCAGCTTTTTTATAGATTTTTTTATCTGTTGTAAAGGTTCCAACCTTGTTCACTCGATACAATTTGTTGTCTTCCACCAACATATTCACGGCTTTACGAACAGTCATCCGTGACATATGATAACGCTCTGCCAATACGCGTTCTGAGGGAATCATTTGATTTTTATCCATAGAATCAATGATATCTTCTAAAATATTAACTAACTGCATATATTTTGGTACTGTCATATCATCACCCTTATAAAATCATTTTCTATACCAGATTAGGCAAATTATCATGCGCTTCACACACATTGCATCACCAAGTTACGCTAATCTAAAATGGTTTTTTACATGTTAAGCATAAGTATACACTGTTTATAAGAACCACGTTCAATGTTGTTGTTTTAAACCCTTGGTATATACCTTATTGTAATGGTATGTTCAATAACTTGTCAAGGCAGAGCGCAAATTATATAAGATATTTGACACAAACCGTTCTTGAATTTATAATGAGCATATAAGTGGGTTATACCAAGAAGGAGGTTTGTCATGCCCCATATTAAAAAAAAGCACATGCAAATCGTTGATTCAAGTGAATCGTATGAAGATGCAATTGCATTAGCTGCAAAGCCTTTGCTTGATGATGATTACATCACAGAAGACTATATCGATCAAATGCTTGAATCAATTGAGAAATTTGGTACATACATCGTATTAGCAGATGAATTCGCATTGCCCCATGCCAGACCAAGTGAAGCTGTTAAGAAAACCGGTATGTCCTTGTTAGTTGTTAAAAACGGTGTCGACTTAAAAAATAATGATGTTAAATTATTTATTGTACTAGCAGCAAAAGATTCAACCACCCACACAGAAGTCTTGCAAAGTTTAGCATCATTTTTAATGGAGAAACAAAATATTAAAGACGTGATCAACGCCGAGCGCGTTGATGACATAGAGACTATTTTAGAAAAGAGGTTGAAATAAGATGAAAATATTGGCGGTATGCGGTTTCGGAGTTGGTTCATCAATGATTTTAAAGATGACCATCCAAAAAGCTTTAAACGAACTAAATGTCAAAGGTGATGTTGTGAATTCTGACATCTCTGATGTCAAAAGTCAAAATGCTGACGCTATCTTTACATCCCCAGACTTCGTTAATGACTTAAAAAAACGCGTCAACACACCCTTGTACCCTGTGAAGAAGTATTCAGATTTGGAAGAAGTAAAAGGTCAAGTTGAAAAATTTTTAAAAGATCAAGATTAAGCTTAAAAAAAATTATTAAAAGGAGTTCAATCTAATTATGGATTTTTTATGGACAATTGTTGATGGTATCATTTTATTTTTCCGAACACCACCATTCCTATTAGGTTTCATTGCAATCGTAGGTTTAATTGCACAGAAAAAACCAATTAATGAAATCATTCGAGGCGGTTTCATGGCTGCTTTCGGTATGTTCATCATTAGTTTTGGTGTTGATTTCCTTGTTGATTCAATTTTACCACTTAATAACTTAGCCGCTGGTATCACAGACGATCCAGATGCTGGTGGTATTGGTGAGGCCTCTTATACTGAACAATATGGTTCAGATATTGGATTAGCCATGGTATTAGGGTTTGCTTTACATATTGCCATTGCCTTTTTCACCAAAGTTAAAACCATTTTCTTAACTGGTCACTTCCTTTGGTGGATGCCATTCATCTTCGTCGCTGTTGGTGTTGGTGTTGGTATGGAAGGTGCACCACTTGTCATTTGGGGTGCTGTCTTATCGGCGCTTTATTGGTCATTCATGCCCTATCTACTTAGACCATATTCAAGAGCGGTTATTGGTGATGACTCATTTACACTCGGCCACCCTTCTGCCATCTTAGCGTTAATTTCAGGTACCATCGCTAAATATGTTGGTAATAAAGAAAAATCTACTGAAGACATTAAATTGCCTGAGAGTTTCTCATTCTTTAGAGAAATCTCAATCATGGGTGCCATTATTATGTTTATTACCTATTTAATCACTGGTTTAGCCAGTGCTGAAGGGTTTGATACAGATACAGCTTTATTCCCATTTGCCCTTGAACAAGGTCTCTTATTCGGTGTTGGTTTAATCATCTTACTCACGGGTGTTCGTTTACTTGTTAATGAAATCGTACCTGCTTTTGAAGGTATTTCAAGTAAAATCATTAAAGGTGCACAACCTGCTTATGATGCGCCATTATTCTTCAACTATAAACCAAATGCCGTTATTATTGGCTTTATCGTAGCCATGGTTACATCAACCATCTTTATTCTTATCTTTAACGCCATGAACATCTTTACTGTGATGTTAATCCCACTGATTATACCAAGTTTCTTCGAATGTGGACTTGCTTCAGTCATGGCTGAAGGACAAGGTGGTTTAAGAGGTGCTGTTATCGGTACCTTCTTCGCATCAATCTTTATGGTCGTTATTCTCGGTATCTCTACATATTTCTTCCGTGACACCATTCAAGACTGGATTTTAATCTTTGGTGGTAACGACATGTCACTATGGGGCTCTGTTACTGGTGGCCTCGCTGAATTCTTCGAATGGATTTTTAACTAAAATTAGTTATGCCAAATCATAAAGACTACTTCAATCACATTCAAGGCTTACTTGATAATCTCATAAACAAAGAAAACGATCATATTGAACAAGCCATTGATTATTTATTTACCGCCACGAAAAACAAGCGAAACATCTTTGTCTTTGGCGCATCTCATGCCGGCATTATCAGTGAAGAACTCACCTACCGTGCTGGTGGACTAGCAACCATTAACCCGATTTTCGATGCGTCTATGATGTTAAACAATGTCCCCGTCACACACACATCTAAGATGGAGCGTTTAGAAGGTTATGGGACTGTCATCGCAGAAAAAACGCCTTTCAGTGAAGGCGATGTTCTAATCGCACACTCTGTCTCAGGGCGCAACACTGTGATGATCGACTTGGTTCTTGAGGCTAAAAAGCAAGGTGTTCACGTGATTGCAATCACCAATTTAACCTATTCTAAACAAGTCAAATCACGTCATCCTTCTGGACAAAACCTTTATGAAATCGCTGATTTAGTCATCGATAACCATGGTGATAAAGGCGATGCAGCCATTAAATTTGATGGCATGAATCAAAAAGTCGGTCCTACAAGTACCGTCATTGGTGCCACGCTTGTCAATGCGATGGTGGTAGGCTTAACCAGTAAATTACTTGAACATAACATGGAAGTCCCCATCCTACACAGCGCCAATGTGGATGGTGGCGATGAACACAACCGCACAATATTTAAATCTTATAAAAGTAACATTTTCTACCTCTAAAACAAAAGACCAATGCTGTTATCCAGCGTTGGTCTTTTTATGTGTTATTGTTGATATTTAATCACGCCATCTACCAAGGTCATCTGTACGTTAAATCCAGCATCAAGTACCACAATATCCGCCTTTTTCCCGGTTTCAATCGAACCTGTGACATCGGCTATTCCTAACTCTTTAGCGGGATTTAAAGACGCCATCTTTGAAACCTGTATTAAGGATTTATGCGTGGCATGATGTAGGTTTTTAACAGCATCATTTAGTCTTAGCACACTACCAGCGATGGCCC